>CAIQWF010000064.1 GCA_903875455.1 uncultured Pseudomonadota bacterium | reverse complement strand
CTGTTCACGTTCACGGACGCAAAGCAAGTAGCAAGTAGCCCGGATGGAATGAAATGAAATCCGGGAAAACCCTCAAAATACAGCTTCTCCCGCTACTGAACATGATTTTCAGGATTTTAGGTTAGCACGATTTTTTTACAACACTCAAACATCATGCCCAAACTTTACGAATATTTAGGCATTATCATCCTGTTCTATGCCAACGAACACGAACCTGTTCACGTTCACGGACGCAAAGCCGGCAAGGAAAGCAAAGCCGAAATTACCGTTAAAGACGGCACAGAATATATCATCAACATCAAAACCGTCACTGGCAAACCACCACTCGAAAAAAACGACCTGAAAGAGTTCAGACATTTTGTTACAGTTTATGCCGACAAAATTGTGCAAAAATGGATAGACTTCTTTGTCCTTAACAAACCGATTTATCCTGAAACTATTCATAAAAAGGTGAAATAATGAACGCTGTTGCCACTCGCTATATTGAAATCACTGCCGCGCGTTATTTAAAAAATTACACCATTGAATTTGAATTTAACGACCATCACAAAAAAACTATCAACTTTGAACCGTTTCTGCAAAAAGCCAAAAATCCCATGCTAAAAAAATATCTGGACTTGGAATTATTCAAAAACTTCACTCTGCGTGATGGAGATATAGACTGGAACGATTACGAGCTTTGCTTTCCAGTTGCAGATATTTATGCCGGTAATCTTGATAAAAATTAAAGCTCTGCCTGTAACAAAGAAATAAACCTGACAGTTTTTAAAAAGCTGTCAGGTCTGAATTTATCTACTTGCGGTTAAACAACACAAAATCCTGTCCCATGGTAAAAGCGGTCGGCTCCTGTGCTGAATCCATATAACGTTTGGAAAAATTGGGAATGGTGCGGGTAGAAAACATCGCCAGCTCATGCGCACTGATTTTTTTATCCTGCGGCATAAAATCAGCCTCACCGTTGATGCCTTTGCCCAGCACATAGGTAAACAAACCGTGCCCCAAATCCGATAATTCTGCCGCCTGCTGATTTTTACGGGTCGCCGTGACAATGGTAATTCCCACAGACTTGCTAATCGTGCGGCTAAACTTGCGCTGGGAATTTTGCAGGTTTTTGAACGAATCCAGACTCGCGCCGGAATAACAGGAATCAATCATCAACAAAATGTTCTGAATGCTGGAGTCTTTAAAAATCTCGCTGATTTCTGTAGCGGAAACCCCTACCGAAGCAAAATATTTTAAATCAGAACGTAAACTGGTTTCATAAGGTAAAAAATACCATTCGCCATTGACAGAGATACCGTGTCCGGCAAAATAAATCGCCAAAACATCACCCTGATTGCCCTGGCTTAATTCTCGCAGCGTCGATAAAATCGCCATTTTGCTGGCACTGCGGTTATAAAGCTGTTTCTTTTCAGCAGTGGCAAATCTGGCCAAGCCGTTTTTTGTCAGCAAGTCTTCGATAGACTGGGCGTCAGCAACACTGTAATCAAGATTTAAGCGTTTATCGCTGTATTGATTAATCCCGATCGACGCAACTTTTAACAACGGCGGTTTAGTGGAAATATCGGCATTAAACAGGGCTTCATTACTTTGGTTTTCTATGCCAATTTTATTGCTGGCAACGGCTTTAACCTGATTTTTCCCAGGAGTCGGTTTTATTTTCAGGGTAATGGTGCGTCGAAGCTTGTCTTTTTCCTTAATGGTTTGGTCTGAAACAATTGCCCGCTGCACATTTACGGCTTTTTCATTGTGATAAAGATTAACATCCTCAATACCGCCGCCCTGATCATAAACATCAACGGTCAACTCCACCTCTTCATTGGTTTTTTCGCTGTTATTCACAGAAACTTCCAGCTTTGGCGGCAAGGTAATCCCGCGTTGAATGGCATTGGGTTTGGAGACCAGATAATTGTCATCATTCAAGGCACTGGCCAGCAAGCCCGGCTCATAATATTCGGTCGCAATATTATCAAAAGGAATTTCCTCCTCTCCAGCCTGCCATGACACATTCGGCATTCCCTGTTCTGAACTGTCAAAACGTCCGACACTGTCCACCACGGTCCAGCCCTGTTTGGTGGAAATCAGCTGCAACAACTCTTTGCCATCCGCCAGATTCCACAAAAATATCTGGCCGTTTTCCATGGTGGTGATTAATTTTTTTCCTTTTGCCAACAACGCCACCGCCTTGACGGGATTGTTTTCCTTGACGAGAGTTGCAAGTTTGTTGCCTTGCGCATCGGTTGCCAACACGCTGCCATTATCAAGGACATAAGCATAGACATTTTCAGCCTTGTCCATAGCGATAATCGGCATAGTTAAATTTTTTGACTGGGAAGCCGCGCCGGTTTGCAGATTCCAGCTGACAATTTCGCCGTTGCTGTAGCCGACTTCAATCGTCTTATCAGAATTGAATTGTGAAAAAATGATTTTTTCGCCTTTGTAAGGAAAAGTTTGAATTTTTTTGCCGCTGTTAAAATCTCTGATTTCCAGCACATCCGCTCCCGAACTGGTGTGGCAGACCACCGCCGCATAGCGGTTATTGGCGGTGAGACTGATGTTGCCTAACGTGCCGTTAAAATCGGATTGTTGCCATTTGAGTTTATGGGTACGGGTATCCCATGAGCTTAAAGCAGGTTTTTCAGCGCCTGTCATCGCAGGGCTGGCATCGGCATAACTGTTGTTGGCGGCCAGCTGTAACTTTTCTGAACTGGCCAGTTGCTGATTGCCACTACTCATCAGCAAGGCGGAACCGTCTGCGGAAACTTCCAGATCATTAACGGTTTTGGCAGATGACGGCAGGGTTGCCAGACGCTGGCCGGTTAGCACTTCATAGCTTTCAATGCCTGCACCGGCATTACTGGTAAAGACAATATCCCGTTTTCCATCAACCGCAATCCGGTTGGTTTGATTGCCGGCTATCGTTGGCCGCTGGATGCCCAAATCCAGATCCCAGACCCGCGTAGTGCCGTCTTCCAGCAACAGGGATAAAAAATGTTTGTCAGAGCTAAGCTGCATTTGTTTAATTACGCCCGACGAGTTGCGCACTTTCAATTCCGGGATAATCATATTGGCAAATGCTTCGCGTGCCACATTGTCGCTGACGGTTTTGCTCACCTGACTCGTCACTTTGCTGGTCATGTCAAGGCTGGGACTGGCGTTTGCCTGCGGTATGGCCAATAAAGTTGAGATGGATAAAAAAAGTAATTTGAGCTTCATGATAAATCCCCGGATAAATGAGCGAGAAGGTTATGGGCGATGATTTAACTGTTTTAATGCAACAAAATTAACATCATATAATAAATTTTAGTTTGCGATGAAAACTGTTTTGGGATGAGAAAACATAATGAACCGGCGGCAATTTTTACAGTTATTGGTTTTATCGGGATTATCGCCACAGCTGGCGAACAGCATGGCTTTAGGCGATGACTTTTATGATTTTCCTGAGTTCGGCAATGCCCGGCTGTTACATTTTACCGATTGCCATGCTCAATTATTGCCGGTTTATTACCGTGAACCGAGCGTAAATATTGGGGTTGGCAAAGCTAAAAATCAGCCGCCGCATTTGACCGGCCAGGCCTGGTTAAAGTTTTTTGGTATAAAAGCGGGAAGTCGTGAAGCTTATGCTTTTACGGATATAGATTTTAATGCTGCGGCGCAGATTTACGGAAAAATGGGTGGGTTTGCCCATTTAGCCAGCTTGATTAAACAATTGCGCGGACAAACCGGCATAGAAAATACCCTGTTGCTTGATGGCGGTGATAGTTGGCAAGGTTCGGCGACAGCGTTATGGATGCAGGGTCAGGACATGGTGGCGGCCTGCAATTTATTGGGTGTTGATGTGATGACCGGACATTGGGAGTTTACTTATGGTCAAAGCCAGGTTTTAAAAAATATTGCCGATTTTCAGGGCGATTTTGTGGCTCAAAATGTCAGTTTAACAGAAGAGGCTCTGTTTGCCGGCGAACATGAAAACGCCGCTGTCTTTAAGCCTTATGTGATTAAAAATCTAAAAAATGCCCGGATTGCGATTATCGGGCAGGCCTTTCCTTACACGCCGATTGCCAATCCCAAGCATTTTATTCCTGACTGGCAGTTTGGGATTCAGGAGCAGGCGCTGCAAGCAATGATCAATGAAATTCAGGCAGGCAAAAAAGCTGATGTGATTGTACTACTGTCACATAACGGCATGGATGTGGATTTAAAACTGGCTTCGCGTGTTGCTGGTTTGGATGTGGTTTTGGGCGGTCATACCCATGACGCAGTTCCAAAGGCGGTATTGGTTGGCAAAACCTGGGTGACGAATGCGGGTAGTCATGGCAAGTTTTTGGCGGTGCTGGATTTGCTGGTGAAAAACGGGCGCTTGGCTGATTTGCGTTATCAATTGCTGCCGGTGTTTTCCAATTTGCTGAAAGCCGACCAGGCAATGCAAAACCTGATTGCTAACATCCGCCAGCCTTTTTTAGAAAAATTAACACAGCCTTTAGCAATCGCTGAAGAGTTGTTGTATCGGCGCGATAATTTTCACGGCAGTTTTGATGCTATTTTGCTGGCGGCGTTGCGGGCTGAGAATAATGCCGAAATTGCTTTTTCGCCCGGTTTTCGCTGGGGTAGCAGTTTGTTAAAAGGGGATACTTTATATTTTGAAGATTTGATGAATCACACTGCGATAACTTACCCGAACAGTTATGTGAGTGAGTTATCGGGCTTGGAGATAAAAAATATTCTGGAAGATGTGGCGGATAATTTGTTCAATCCTGACCCGTATTATCAGCAGGGCGGTGACATGGTGCGGGTCGGTGGCATGACTTATCGCTGTAATCCTGAGGAAAAAATCGGCAAACGGATTTTTGAATGCCGATTGTTAAATGGTGAATTATTACAAGCCGGGAAAAAATATAAGGTTTCCGGCTGGGCGGCAGTGAATAATGTCGCCAATGGCAAGCCGATTTGGGAGTTGGCCGCTCACTATCTGTTGGCTAAGAAATAGCTTTTGCAATATCCGTTAGTCTTTCCTGAACCAGTGTTTAATCTTTTTCACCCAGGCAGAAACTTTCGCTTTAATTTCGGCTTTGGTTTTTTTCGCCCATTGATAAACAGCGGTTTCCTTGATTTTTTCATGCGCCCAGCTCAGCCAGAAACTGATGGTGTTATAAACCCAGGCAATCAGGCGAAAGGTTAATAATTGTTGCTTGCTCAGTTTGAAAAATCGGGCAATAAAAACTGTGCCAAGTAATTTTGCCACGATTTCAAGGCCGATTCCTTGTAAAATCAAGCCGTGCGCCAACATCCAAAAAGCGGCAATATTTAGCGGCGTCACCAGAATAATCGGGATGCTGATGGCAAGTAATGCCAGAGCCGGCGTGGTTTGCGCCAGCCAGTTTTCAAAACGGGCCAGGCCTAGGTGAATCGCGAGAAAATGCCCGACAGCGGACAGCGTATCCCACAACCATTCTTCGATAATCAGGATGATGGCGAGGATGGATAATAAAAGTTTTTTCATAAAAGTGTGAGTTTGGCCGGTTAAAATTTACGGCTGGCTGTTTTGGATGTTGTAAAGTTTACGTTTAGTTACTTGAGATAAGCAAATCTGTAGAGGTTGAGTTATGCCTTATGCACAAAATCTGGCACCGGTTGATGGCGAACTGTATTTTATCAAGCAGTTTTATCAAGCTGCGGTGGCGGATGAGTTGTTCCAGCAATTGTTAACCGGACTGGCGTGGCAGGAAGAGAGTATTTTTATTTTTGGACGCTGGGTGAAAGTGCCGAGATTAATGTGCTGGTACGGCGATGAACAGGCGTTTTACCAATATTCGCATGTTGTGCACAGGCCGTTGCCCTGGACAGCGTTGTTACGCAATATTCAGCAGGATATAGAACAGGCCAGTGGATATAGTTTTAATAGCGTGTTGGGGAACTTATACCGCGATGGCCATGATTCGATGGGCTGTCATGCCGATGATGAAAAAGAGTTGGGGCGAAATCCGGTGATTGCTTCGTTGAGTCTGGGCGATAGCCGCTTGCTGAAATTCAAGCATCAATACAGTAACAGGAAGTTTGATGTGTTGCTGGAACATGGCGATCTGCTGATTATGGCAGGGACATTGCAGCATCACTGGCAACATCAGCTGCCTAAAACCCGCCAGCACAAAACAGAGCGGATTAATTTGACGTTTAGAACAATTTTTCAGGTCTGAGTAACGCCAGGGTTCTTTATTCAGATAGCCGCAAAGCTGAATAATAAACAGGACAGAAGTTTCAAAAACAAATCATCCGTTTTTGTGGGGAACTGCCAGCACAATGCTGACATTATCCCGTGCTCCGCGCTCCAAGGCGAGTTCAAGCAAAGTGCCGACAATTTTTTCAGGTTCTTGATTTAGCAAGACCTGTTCTATTTCCTTAGGGCTTATTTCTTTGTCCAGACCATCACTGCACAACAAAAACATGTCGCCCTCATGGACATCAGTTATTTCACAATCCAGGTCCAGCTCTTCATCAGCACCGACAGCACGGGTGATTTCATTGGAAGATTTGACCGCCCATTCATTAGCAATATTTCCATAGTTTGGGCAATGATCTTGAGTGAGTTGTTGCAACTGATGGTTCCGCAGCCGGTACAATCGGCTATCACCCGCCCATAACACTGCGCAGCGCTGTTGCTGTGCGATTAATACCACTACGGTACTGCCGATAATGGCATTCTTTTGGCTTTGTTCAGCCAGACTGCGCAAATGGGTATTAACTGATTGCAGGCAGTTATCCACTTGCTCAATACTTATTTTTAAATTGGTTGCACTGAAAATGCTTTCCAGAGAATCTACGATTAGCTGACTGGCAATATCTCCGGCATCATGCCCGCCCATGCCGTCGGCAACCGCCCAGACACCGGCTTCAGGCTTGTTCAGTACCGCATCTTCGTTGCGTTTGCGCTGTTTGCCGATATCAGTTACCGCCCATGAGTGCCACTTTCCAATCGAGCGCGGTTCATCCGCTGGCGATTCCTCGTTTCGGGTATTGTTACCGGCAGATACCTTATCGCTTTGCATCGTAGTCCTGTAGTTTAAAAATTTGAAAATCACGGAAATAAACCCAACCTTGCCGTCAACTTAAAATAGACAGCAGAACTTGTTAAGAGAAAAAACTATGCGGATAATTTACTAAAAGCCACTTGTTGTTTGAAAAAATAACCCGACAGCGGCTTAATTTGGGGTTCATTTTAATAATACTGAGTTTAGCAGAGTTTTTCGGGTGATGATAAGCCGGGGATAAAAAAACGAGGCGGGTTTCACAGCAACGACATTTTCTTGGCTTAAGTCTAGCCATAAATTACACAAATCAGACGAATTTGTAGGTACAATACTTTCAACAAAATGTTAGGAAACCGATTGTTGGATTTAGCATTTTATCTATGCCGCGATATTCAGGCGATTTTGCAAATCAGCCGCTTAACATTGGATATACCGCACTTATTCACATTAACTTTGTAAACACCATGACCGAGATACAAGTAACCGAACAAGAACAAATCAGACAACGGCGCGAGAAGCTGACCGCGTTGCGAGAAGAAACTGTTGCTTTCCCTACCGATTTTCGCCGCGATGTGGTCGCGGCTGAATTGTTGGCCAAATATGACGACAAGAGCAAGGAGGAGCTGGAAGCCGAGCCGGTCAGAGTGAAACTGGCGGGACGGATTATGACCCGGCGGATTATGGGGAAGGCGTCTTTTTGTCATGTTCAGGATATGTCAGGACAAATCCAGCTCTATGTGGCACGTGATAATCTGCCGGAAGGGGTTTACAACGACCAGTTCAAAAAATGGGATATTGCCGACATCATAGGGGCGGAAGGGGTGTTATTTAAAACGCAGGTCGGTGAACTCAGCGTTAAAGTCGACGATATTCGCCTGTTGACCAAAGCGTTGCGGCCATTGCCGGAAAAATATCATGGCATTGCCGACCAGGAAATCAAATATCGGCAACGTTATCTGGATTTGATTATGAGCGGTGAATCGCGGCAAACCTTTTTACTGCGTTCAAAAATCATTGCTTATATTCGCCAGTTTTTGACTGAACGGCAATTTCTGGAAGTCGAAACCCCGATGATGCAATCGATTCCGGGGGGAGCGTCGGCGCGTCCGTTTGAGACCTATCATAACGCTTTAGACATCGGCATGTATTTGCGGATTGCGCCGGAATTGTATTTAAAACGGTTGGTGGTCGGCGGTTTTGAGCGGGTATTTGAAATCAACCGTAATTTCCGTAACGAAGGGCTATCAACCCGGCATAATCCTGAATTCACCATGCTGGAGTTTTATCAGGCTTATGCCGAATATGATGAGTTAATGGATTTAACCGAAGATATGCTGCGCGGGATTGCTCAGGATTTATGCGGCACCACCACCATTGTCTATCAGGACCAGACTTACGATTTTGCCCAGCCGTTTGAGCGGATTTCCATTTTTGATGCGATTTTGAAATATAACCCTGATTTAACGGCGGCGGATATTAGCACCCGCGAAGCCGCCGCTGAAGTTGCAAGAAAATTGCGTTTGCAAATTAAAGACAGTTACGGTTTGGGCAAAATCCAGACTGAAATTTTTGATGCCACCGTTGAACATCATTTGATTAATCCGACGTTTATCACCGCTTATCCGGTGGAAGTGTCACCGTTGGCGCGGCGCAATGACAAAGATCCGCATGTTACCGACCGGTTTGAGTTTTTTATCGGCGGGCGTGAAATTGCCAATGGTTTTAATGAGTTGAACGACCCTGAAGATCAGGCGGAACGTTTCCAGAAACAGGTGGAGGATAAAAATGCCGGCGACCATGAAGCGATGCACTATGACGCGGATTATATTGTTGCTCTGGAGCATGGCTTGCCGCCGACAGCAGGGGAGGGGATTGGTATCGATCGCCTGGTGATGCTGTTTACCAACTCGCCGTCAATTCGTGATGTGTTGTTGTTTCCGCATTTGCGGCCTAAAGCGTAACTTTGACAGCCTGTCGGGTTTTAAAAGCCTGACAGGTCTGGGTTTCCCCAAAACTCCAACCCCGTCTCCTTGTTTTTCCAGTTTCTGAACACGATGACACGGATTTTACGATGAACAGGATTTTTTTATCACGCTAATCCTGTCCATCCTGAAATCTTAAGAATCGTGTTCAAACTGTTCCCAAAACTCCAACCCCGCCCCGCCCAATTGTTTTGCCAGGTTGTCCAATGCGTCTAAAACTGCTTTATATCCAATTTGTTGAGCGATTTTATAAGCTTTCTGCCACATTAATTGCGCTTGTTGTTGGTCGCCATTCGCACGGTAAATATGCCCTATGTTGAATAAAGTTGAACATTCGCCTGATTTGTCTCCGATGGCTTGCCGGATTTTTAACGATTGCTCTAAATACCGCAACGCGCTGTCATAATCGCCGCGAGCCTTATAAATTTGGGAGATATTATTCAGCGTTGCGCCTTCGCCT
>CAIQWF010000063.1 GCA_903875455.1 uncultured Pseudomonadota bacterium | reverse complement strand
TTCTTCGGCATGATAAATCAGCACAAACTCATCAACCGGCAATTCTTCGTGCATTAATAAGCCAATGCTGGGGCGCCAGCGTTGCATACGTCTTCTGCCTAAACCGGCATGATCCAGGCGTGCGCCTAAAATACTGATAATGACATTATTCATAAAGGTTTGGCTGCTTTATTGACGGCGACAATTGTGTTTTACTGCAAATCAGCCAGAATTTTGTCCCGCACTAACTGCCCGGATAATGTCACCATTGGCATTCCGCCGCCGGGATTAACGCTGCCGCCGACAAAATACAGATTTTTCAACACATTGCTGCGTTGGGGATTTTTGAATCCCAGATTTTTAAATCGGTCGGCGACCACCCCATAAATGGCGCCCTGATTGGAGTAATATTTGGCTTGTATATCCAGCGGCGTCCAGTATTCTTCACAGACAATATGTTTTCTTAAATCGGTTAAACCCATATTTTCCAGTTTGATTAATACCCGCTCACGCAGTGCGGCGTAATCTTCAGCACTGACAGGATGTTTTGGGTCAAGATGCGGGATGTGCGGCAAAACTTTAATGATTTCACAGTTCGCCGGAGCCTGGTTAGGGTCGCTTTTACACGGCGCGACTAAATAAATGGTCGGGTCTTCTGACAAGCGCTTGCTGTGAAAGACCGCATTAAAATGTTCGCGGGAATTAGCCGAATAAAAGAAATTGTGATGCGCCAATTGCGGATAAATTTTATCCACACCTAAATGTAAAACCAGTCCAGAGCAGCTGGGGGCAAATTTTTGCACTCGTTTGATTTCTTTATCCTGAGCGCTGAGCAATTGCTGATAGGCGGGAATAACTTCCATATTCGAAACCAGAATATCAGCGTTAAGGATTTGATGGTTTTTTAGCCGCACAGCGGTGGCGCGGCCATTGTTATGCTGAATTTCCGCAACTTCCGTGTTCAGGTGGACTTTCACCCCCAACTCCAGCGCCAGTTTTTCCAGACCTTGCGCCATCCCATACATGCCGCCTTTGATATACCACAAGCCGTAGCCAAACTGGATATACGGCAAAAGATTCATCAACGCCGGGGCATCATAAGGTGAAGAGCCGACGTATTTAATAAAATAATTCAGCACATCCACCAGTTTCGGATTTTTAATAAAACGTTTAACTCCCTGATCCATCGAGCGAAACGCATCAAATTTCAACAGACTTTTTACCACGCCATAATGTTGCACCACTTCGGAAAGCGACTCCAGGCCGTGGGCAAAAAAGCCTTCTTCAATCACTTCACACAACTGTTTGGAATAAGCCATAAACCGTTCAAATTCTTGGGCGGTATTAGGTCCCAGTTTATCCAGTTCCTGTTTCATCCGCTCTGGCTCTGAACTTAAATCGAAACGGCTGCCATCAACAAAAAAGTTGCGCCAATGCGGTTCAACTGTTTGGATTTGCACGTAATCGGCCATATTTTTGCCAACCCGGGTAAACAGTTTTTGGAAAATATGCGGCATGGTCAAAATTGACGGCCCTAAATCGAAAGCAAAACCGTCTTTGTGCAAAATATTCAGCTTGCCGCCGACCTTGTCGTTTTTTTCCAGCAACTCCACGCTAAAACCTTCGCTTGCCAGAGAAATTGCAGCGGATAGCCCACCGAGGCCGGCACCAATCACGACGATATGCGGTTTATTATTGTCACTCATTTGATATGCTCTGTTTGTTTCAAGAGGTTTTGTGGCGGATAAAAATCAACAGATTTTGCCAGTGCTGGCGTAAATTCAGAGAAGCGTAAGCGCGAAAGGCTTGTAACGCTGACCAGTTTCTGGCGATGCGCTGCAACAGAGTGCCAGGCCCAAACAAGACATCAATAAACCCGCGCAGTTGCAGATAGCGGGTTTCGGAATATGGGAACCAGTTCGGTTCTTCATTTAATCGGCTGCGACTGGTAACGCTGGCGACGGTATAAGTAAACTGCCGCAAACCTTCGGCGCCATGATAACGACCAAAGCCACTGTTTTTCACTCCACCAAACGGCAAGCCGGGATGACCGATATTTTTAATCACATCATTTACCGCCCAGTTGCCGACCTGCAATTGTCTGGCCAGCCGTTCTGCCTTTTCGATGTCTTCGCTCCAGACACTGGCATTTAGGCCATATTCGCTATCATTGGCTAACGCTAGGGCTTGCTGCTCATTATCGAACGCCATCACCGGCAATAACGCGCCAAAGGTTTCTTCCCGCATAATCAGCATATCGTGGGTTACATCCCACAGCAGTACCGGCTTTAAATAACGGCCATGCAGTTCCAGAGGCGATGAAGCTTTCGCCCCTTTGGCTATCGCATCATCATAGTGGGTTTTGATAATCTCAAACTGTTTTAAACTGGTCAACGCGCCTAAATCAGCTTCCGTTCCGTGTCCGACTTTAAGATTTGCTACCGCCGTATTCAACATCGTCACAAATTCGCCATAACAACTTCGTTCTACATAACAGCGTTCTACTGATACGCAAATTTGCCCGCTATTGCTAAAGGCACCGTACATCGCAGCTTTGACCGCCCGCTCCAGGTTGGCATCGGCAAACACCAGCATTGCATCTTTGCCACCCAACTCCAGAATCACCGGAACCGGGTGTTGTGCCGCCCGCGCCATCACCGCCCGACCGGCAGTGACACCACCGGTGAAAAAGACTAAATCCGGTCTAAAATCAATTAACTGCTGTGCAACTGCGGCTTCACCGATTACTTGCTGGACCAAGTTTCCCGGTAACTCGAGCTTTGCCAACAATTGCAGAATCAGTTCGCCAACCGGCAAACTCAGTTCTGACATTTTGAAAATACAGGCATTGCCGCTGATTAGTGCGGTTAATAATGGATTTAAAGTCAGTTGCAATGGAAAATTCCACGGCGAAATAATGGCCACCACGCCATAAGGATGGCGTTCATATCGGGAACTGGCCTGTGGATATAACAGCGGCGACGTATAAACCGGAGAACAGGCCAGAATTTTGGCGGCATTGTTTTTGTAATAGCGCAATAACGCCAGTACCGGATAAACTTCAGCCAGTAAAACTTCGGTTTTTACCTTGCCGGTGACATTCATCAACAGCGCAACAATCTGGTCGAGTTCCGCCAGCATCAAGGCTTCCAGCTGGGCTAACCGTTTGAGGCGCTGTTTCACTGTCAGCTGCTTCCAGATTGCCGCCGCCGTTCTGGCATTCTGCATGACCAGCTCAATTTCCGCCGCAGTGCTAACGGCATAGCTGTTTAATATCCGTTCATCCAGCGCTGAAACCGCCGTTAAAACCGCACTCATAATTCCAGTCCGAACTTAACACCGTATTTTTGGCAGATCAACTTGGCAGAAATATGCGCCGATTCATAAATGGTGGGCAAGCCGCTGCCGGGATGAGTGCCGCCGCCAACCAGATAACATTGCTCCAGCTCTTGAAAACGGTTATGCGGCCGCCAATACAATAACTGGCTAAATTTATGTGACAGATTGAAAGTCGCGCCTTTGAAGACATGCTCCTGGGTTTCCCAATCCTGCGGGGTGATGATTTTTTCGCATTCAATATGTTGCCGAATTGCGCTTAAACCCAGGCGCTGCTCCAGCGTATTTAACACCTGTTCGCGCATATTGGCGCAAACCGTTTCCCAATCCAGCCCGCTGTCATTGTTTGGCATCGGCACTAATACATACAACGCAGATTTTCCCGCCGGAGCCAGGGTTTCATCACTGACACAGGCATTTTGCACATAAAACGAAAAGTCCGTGCTCAGGGTTTTGTTATGGAAAATATTGCTGATGTTGGTGTGATAATCTTCGGCAAACACAATGCTGTGATGCGGCAAATCATAACGGCTGTTTAAGCCTAAATACAGCATGAAAGTGGAACAGGAATAATCCAGTTTTTTCAGTTTTTCCGGTGTGTACTGTTTTAATTCATTTGCCTTAACCAGATTGGTCATCGCATGGGCGAAGTCGGCATTCACAATCACTTCATCAGCGGCAATTTCCCGGCCATCCTGCAAACGCACACCTTTCACCACTTTGTTTTCAATGATTAGCGATTTGACCGTGGTATCGGTGTGAATCACTCCGCCCTGCTCGCTGATAACTTTTGCCATTGCCGCAGCAATTTTGTTCAGGCCGCCGCGCACATGATAGATGCCGTATTCATGCTCCAGATAAGACAGCATGGTAAACAAGGCCGGACAATCCCACGGCGACATGCCCAAATATTTCGACTGAAACGAAAACACCAGGCGCATTTTTTCTTCCCTGAAATATTTGCCCAGATTGGAAAATACGCTGTGATTTAAGGCCAGATTCGGCAATGCTTTTAACAAGTCCAGCGAGAAAAAAGCTTTCAGGCTGCTATAGTCGCGTTTGATGCAGGGATAAAGGGTTTTGAAGCGGACACTTTCACGCTGTAGATAACTGTCATAGCCGGCGCTACCTTCAGGAAAGTTTTGTTTCAGTTCTTCACGCATTTTGTCGCGGTCAGAAAAGACCTGCACGGCACGGTCGGAAAACACCAGGCGATACATCGGGTCGAGTTTGATAAAGTCCAGATAATCCGCGCTGTTTCTGCCGCAAAGCTCAAACATTTCATCCAGAACATGTTTCATCAGTAAAAAAGTAGGGCCGGTATCAAACACAAATTCACCCAGACGAATCGGGCGATTGCGCCCGCCGACTTCGGAGTTCTTATCCAGAATGGTGACGTTAAAACCACGTCGGCTCAGCAGCATACCTGCACACAGACCACCGGGGCCGGCTCCAATAATTACAATGTGTTTTTTTTCAGTCATGAGAGATGTTTTTTGAAGTTAATGACGTCGGTTCGAGCTTAATAGTTTAAGTAATAAAGCCAGAAAAATCAGTTTTTACTGCGAATATAACCATAATAATAGAGTTGACTGAAATGTTCTATCAACAGCAGCCAAACTCATGGCGGTGAAGTTATTTTTGCTGAAGGTTTTTGTTAAAACAGGACATGATAAAATCCAGAGTTTTATGGTCACTCTCCGCTTATTCTGCCATGTCTGAAATTATTCAACTTAAAAACGTGCATAAAGCCTATACCCTTGGGCAATTAACGCAGCCGGTACTGCATGATATTTCCCTGACCATCACGGCTGGCGAGTTCGTAGCGATAGTTGGGCCATCGGGAAATGGTAAATCCACGCTATTGAATTTATTAACCGGCATTGACCGGCCTTGCGAAGGTGAGGTGATTGTCAGCGGCAGTGCTTTGCATCAGTTATCGGAAGAAAAATTGTCGCGTTGGCGCGGCAGCAATATCGGCATCGTGTTCCAGTTTTTTCAGTTATTGCCGTCGCTGAATCTGTTGCAAAACATTCTGCTGCCGATGGATTTTGTCAATAAACTGCCCAAACGCGAACGGCTGGAACGGGCACGGTATTTATTAAATCTGGTTGGACTGGAGGCTCAAGCCCAGCAATTACCCGGTCAAGTTTCCGGCGGTCAGCAACAACGCGCCGCGATTGCCCGCGCTCTGGCGAATGATCCGGCTTTGATTGTTGCGGATGAACCGACAGGGAATTTGGATATTGCCACCGCCGATGCGGTGTTTGCGCTATTTGAAACCTTGCAGCAACAGGGAAAAACCCTGGTGATGGTCACGCATAACGAAGAGCTGGCACAATCGGCTTCACGCCGAATTGCGATTCATGCCGGGCGGATTCATCACGATTCAAACGAAGCCGCTGCGGAGTAACCGATGTTTTTTTCTAGCCACCTTTGGCAAAAGGTTAAAACAGATTTGCTCAGCCATAAATCGCGGACAATGCTGGAAGTTTCCAGCATCACCATTGGCCTGTTTATGGTCGGCACGTTGTTGGGGATGATGGACTTGCAACTCGGCAGCATGGATAACGCTCATCAACAATCCCAACCTTCCCACATCAGCCTGATTTTGAAACAGGATGTGAATTTTGCAGTGGCAGAACAGATTAAACAAATCGCCGGGGTGGCCGATGTGGACAGAGTCACGCAATTTACCGTGCAGTTTAAAACAGCCAGTCAGCAGCAATGGCAAACCGGCACCGTGTTGTTTCGCCCCGATTATCAAGTCCAGAAATATGACCAAATGACCTTGTTGTCAGGTTCTTTTCCTCACAGCAAAAATATTGCGGTTGAGCGTTTATCCGCCCGTTTTGCGAAACTAAAAATGGATGAGGTGATTGAGTTTGCCACGCCGACCGGTGCAGAAAAGTTAGCTGTTAAAGGCATCATTCGCCATCCGTTTGTGAAACCACCGGCATTCGGCGGGCAATTGCATTTTTTTATTGCCCCTGAACTTGCCCCGACTTTTGGGATTACAGAACAGACCTTTCGGCAATTATTGGTACAAATAAAGCCGCCTTACAGCGTTGAGCAAGCGCGGTTAATCGCCGGAGAAATTCGGGCAAAGCTGGCTAAATCAGGGATTGGCGTCAATGCCACGCTATTGCAAAATCCCCAGGAACACTGGGGCAGAGCGATTTTTTCCGGGATTCATCTGGTGTTGACGGTGATGGCGTGGGCATCGCTGGCGTTAAGTTCGGTGCTGATTTTGAACACGATTGCTGCATTAATTACCCAACAAACCGACCAGATTGGCATTATGAAATCGCTGGGGGCGCGGCGTTGGACGATTGCAAAAATTTATCTGAGCGAGGTTTTTATCCTTTCGCTTATCGCACTGTTGATTGCGATACCGCTGAGTTGGGCCGGGGCTTATTACAGCAGCCGCTGGATTCTCGATTTGTTCAATATTGAACTGCACGGTTTTATTTATTCAGAACGCGCTTTATGGGCAATGTTGGCTGGCGGTTTAACCGCGCCGTTGCTGGCAGCGCTCTGGCCAATCTGGAAAGGCGCATCCATGTCAGTGCGGCAGGCGATTGGCAGTTACGGCTTGGGCGCGGATTTTGGCAGTGGCGGTTTTGACCGCTGGCTGGAGCGCAAAGCCGGCAGTTTGTTACCCACGCTTTATGCTGTGGCATTGGGCAATCTGTTACGCCGCAAAGCCCGGCTGCTGTGGACTCAAAGCGTGCTGATTATTGCCGGGGTGTTGTTTATCGTGATTATCAGCTTAATCGCTTCGGTTAATTTAACTTTGGACAATGAACTGGCACGCAGCCGTTATGCAGTTCGGGTGGGATTTGCCCAAAACCAAACGGCGGAACAGATTGAAAAAATAGTTCACGCTATTTCGCCAACCGCAGGACTGGAATTCTGGAATCGCGTTCCTGCCGAAATTTTTTATCGCGAAAAATTGTTACGCCAATCCGGTAGTTTGGGGGCGCAAATCATTGGTTTGCCAAGCACTAGCACGATGTATCAACCCTTAATTGAGTCAGGACGCTGGTTTAATCATACTGATGATAAACAAAACCGTCTGGTTCTGAATGCCGCTACTGCGGAATTAAATGGCATCAAAGTCGGCGATACGGTAAAAGTCAACTTGATGAATCGGCCAGCCAAACAATGGCAAGTCATCGGTTTATATCGCTGGTTTGCGGGTTCCGGTTATGCCGTGGAGCCGGTGTATGCGCCGTTGAGCAGCATTCAACCGCCGCTGCAAAATCAGCCTTCTCATTCATTTGCGCTGCTTTCTGCAAATATCAATGCTCTGGCTGAAGAAAAAGATTACGCCAACCAATTAAAAACCGCTTTTCAGAAACAGCATATTCCACTGGATTTTTACACCACGCATTCGCGACTGGAACAACGCCAGTTTGCCCAAAACCAGTTTCGCCCGATTACCAGCATGTTATTAGGATTGGCTTCGATGGTTGCCGCAGTTGGCGCGATTGGGCTATCAGGAAATCTGGCTATCAGCGTGTTGCAACGCAGCCGCGAAATTGCAGTGCTGCGTGCTATCGGCGCAAACTCAGCAGCTATTTTCAAGCTTTTCATGCTGGAAGGCTTGCTGCACGGCTTACTGGCCTGGCTGGTTAGCATTCCCTGCGCTTATCTGGTTGCCGAACCGTTAGCGAAAAAACTCGGCATCACCATGTTAGGTATCAAACTGGATTTTGTGTTTTCATGGGTTTCGGTTGGTTTGTGGCTGGGATTGGTATTGATTTTGGTGATTTTAGCTGGATATTTGCCAGCGCGTCATGCCACAAAAATAGCAGTCAGAGCCGGTTTGAATTATTAACGTTTCGCAAAAATTTAATTAAGCTGTATTTATTTAGATAATCAACTATCTATTTCGATAATAAATTACTTGTGGCTTTTTGCGCTTCGAGATGAAAAAACTTGCAGCCGAGTTTGGCTGATGGTGTGAATCTAAATAAGCGTAACTCAACCCAGGCGGCTTAAACTCTGGGTTACACCGCTTTTCCTGATGAAAAAAACGTTATCCCAACCCGGATAAACGGTATTTATTATCAACTTGGCATATCGCTTGCACTATATAAATCGTTAATCAAAGAAATTTAAGGAAGCAAGCTATGACTACTTACAGTTATGAAGTATTACACGAGCCAGGTTCACATCCGGTGAAAGCTTGGACGCGCGGGGTGAGTTTTGATGACAACTCCAAACAACAGTTGCTGAATATCGCGCAACTGCCGTTTATTCATAAATGGGTCGCAGCCATGCCGGATGTGCATTTGGGAAAAGGCGCAACGATTGGCAGCGTGATTCCCACCCTCGGCGCAGTGATTCCGGCTGCGGTCGGGGTGGATTTAGGCTGTGGGATGATGGCGACCAAAACCAGTTTAACCGCTGCGCAATTGCCTGATTCATTAGCCAAACTCCGCGCCGAGATTGAAAAAAGCGTGCCGCATGGCCGCTCTGTCAGTTTTAAAGTCCGTGATGAAGGAAGCTGGGGAAATATTCCTGATGAAGTGTTGCAAGCCTGGTTGCCGTTACAAGCCGGTTTTGAGCATCTGTGTGAAAAACATCCCTGTTTGAAAAATACTAACAACATTAATCACTTGGGAACTTTGGGAACCGGAAATCATTTTATTGAACTGTGTCTGGATGAATCTGATGCGGTGTGGGTGATGTTGCATAGCGGTTCGCGCGGGGTGGGAAACCGGATTGGCACACATTTTATTGAGCTGGCGAAAAAGGATATGGAACGCTGGTTTATCAACTTGCCGGATAAAGATTTGGCTTATATCCCTGAAGGCACAGAGAACTTTAAAAATTATCTGGAAGCGGTGAGCTGGGCGCAGGATTTTGCCTTGGCGAATCGGGTTTTGATGATGAATAACGTGTTACGCGCCTTGCATCAGATTGTGCCGACTCCGTTTGCCGCGCAACTGGAAGCGGTGAATTGTCATCATAACTACATCAGCCGTGAACATCATTACGATAAAAATGTGTTGGTGACGCGCAAAGGGGCGGTGAGTGCGAAGCTTGGGGAAATGGGGATTATTCCCGGCAGCATGGGGGCGAAGTCGTTTATTGTGCGAGGTTTGGGGAATGAGGAGAGTTTCTGTAGCTGTAGTCATGGCGCGGGACGGGTGATGTCGCGGACGGAAGCGAAAAAGCGCGTGTCGTTGGCGGAGCATATTCAGGCGACACAAGGGGTAGAGTGCCGTAAAGATGCGGATGTGATTGATGAAACGCCGTCTGCGTATAAACCGATTGATGATGTGATGGCGGCGCAGGCGGATTTAGTGGAGATTGTGCATACCTTGAAGCAGGTGTTGTGTGTGAAAGGATAAAATTTGTTGGCGTTATCTAATCAAGATAATCTCAACGTCAGTAAGTTGTGACCAAACGGTATCAGCGGTTAAAACGGCTAATTGCTTTTCTTTGGCAAGTCCTAGACAAGCTCTATCACCCAGCGATAAGCCATAGCGTTGAGTTTGAGGAATAAAGTTAGCGGCATAAAGGGCATGTGTTTGTGAAAACGGTACGATTTCAATGGCAGTGCATTGTATTTGTTGCATCAGTAATCCGGCATCAATACCGTCACGCACCAATCGCCCCGCAACTTCACTGAGATTCACAGTAGAAATACAAGAATTTTCAATGTATTGCGCAACCCGTTCATACCCTGTTTCTTTGAACAGATAGGCGAGTAAAGCTGAAGCATCTAAAACTACCATTCGTTTTTTGCCTCTAGTTTACGTTCTGCCAGCAGTTTTTCAACTTGTGAACCAGTTGCTTTTCCTTGATAAAGCTCGGCAATCAGGCTTTGTAAGCTAGCCGCTGGTTGTTTGTTAAGGGCACAAACTCTGGATAAAATCCGGCAGGCTTCGGCTTCTATGCTTAGGCCGTCTTGGGTGGCAAGTTGATGTAAAGCGATATGCACTGAGTCTGGGAGGTTTGGAATAGTTAAGGTTGCCATAGCCGTATGTTGCTGTAATGAGGTTGGCTAATTTTAGCTTAAGTCGAGCAATGAATGAAATGACTGTGTAGGCAGATTTATTGGTGATTGTGTATACCTTGAAACAGGTTTTGTGCGTTAAGGGATAAGAATTGTGTATCATATTTGTATTTTATACACATCAGGAGAGAGTCATGCGCACAAATATTGTAATTAACGACGTTTTAATGAATGAAGCGATTTTGCTAACCGGCATCAAAACTAAAAAAGAAGTGGTGGAATTAGGGTTGAAAACCTTAATTCGGTTAAAAAATCAGGAAAAAATCAGAGCTTATAAAGGCAAATTAGCATGGGAAGGCGACTTGGAAGCCATGAGAAATAACGAATGATTTTAGTGGATACCAGCGTTTGGATTGATTATTTTAACGGGATAGATAGTCGGCAAACGGCAAAGCTCGATGTTTCTTTGTCCAGTACCTTGATTGTCTCAGGCGATTTAATTATCGCAGAATTATTACAAGGTTTTAGAGCGGATAATGATTTTCAAATTGCAAAGTCGTTGTTAGAAAACCTGGAGCAAGTTCCGTTGTGCAATAGTGAAATGGCGATAAAGTCAGCGCAAAATTATCGCTTGTTACGAAAGCAGGGTATTACAGTCAGGAAAACCATTGATTGTATTATTGCGACCTATTGCATTGAGAATGATTTGGCTTTGCTGTATTCAGACCGCGATTTTGAACCGTTTGTGAGTTGTTTAAATTTGAAAAGTGCATTGGATTAAATGTATTTGGCTTGAGAAAAACAAGCTGTTGAGTGGCTGTTAAGGTCACAACCATTCGTTAGTTTTTCATTTTTTAAGTTTATTTTTTGGGCTTTTCTACGTCTGTCGGTTTTGTCGATGATATTGTGTTGTGCCTTTTGCCTAAACTCAACTAGCAAGGCTTAACGCTTAGGCGAGTGATACTATAAAGCATCCTTAAATTGATAACTAAAAGAGGTTTAGCCATGATTCAAGAAACTCCCGCTATGACAGCGCAACGCGATTTCAGCCAATTGCTGAACAAAGTTCAATACCAACATGAGCAATTTATTATTACCGATGCCGGAAAACCTATAGCCGCGTTGGTTGATATGGTGTTGTTTGAAAAAATAGCCCGATTTGTCGTGACAGAAAATAAAGTAGAAGCCACAGAAAAGGCAACGGCAAAAATGACGGCGTTACGCGAATGGTTGGCTACTTTGCCCAATGTTCCTTCCGTTTCTTTGGAGTCGTTGGATAGGGAGGAGCTTTATAGATGAGTCAGGTTTTATTGGACACTAATATTGTGTTGCGTTTGCTTGACCGCGCTTCACCAGAGCATCCTGAAGCCGTTGTTTAGTTTTGCTTTTTTTCTTTGTTTTTCGTGGCTGTTAAGGTCACAACACCCGTTAGTTTTTCATTTTTTTAAGTTTATTTTTTGGGCTTTGCTACGTCTGTTGGCTGGCCGATAAGCCGTATTTGTGCTTTTTTTCACCCGAAATCAACTCGCCGGGTGCTGTTTTGGCGTTGTTTAAATTTTAAAAACCAATACTTCGGACAGTTTTAACAAGACACAGCCCCGAAGTTACAAAGTGCCTCATAAGATGAAGACGATTTAATCAAACTCAGATCCAAGGCAAAGTTGCAAAAAATGCGTTCAATC
>CAIQWF010000062.1 GCA_903875455.1 uncultured Pseudomonadota bacterium | reverse complement strand
GCTATTTGGGCATGTATGTCGCGGTGCGGGCCAATGTCCGTACCGCTGCTGCCGCTAGTCGCAATCTACACGCCGGTTTGCGGGTCGCCTTTGGCAGTGGCTCGATTATGGGGATGGCGGTGGTCAGTTTCAGCTTGATTGGGATGACGGTTTTATATCTGATTTTCAACGGCAATCCCAATCAAATTACCTATATTACCGGCTTTGGCTTTGGTGCCAGCAGCATTGCATTATTTGCCAGAGTCGGCGGCGGCATTTACACCAAAGCTGCTGATGTCGGTGCGGATTTAGTGGGGAAAGTGGAAAAAGGCATTCCCGAAGATGACCCGCGCAACCCAGCTGTGATTGCTGATAACGTGGGTGACAATGTGGGCGACGTGGCTGGCATGGGCGCAGACTTGTTTGAAAGCTACAGTGGTTCGATTATCGCGGCGGCGACGTTGGGTGCAGCGTTAGGGGCAAAATCAGCGGCATTTATCGGTCTGCCGTTTTTAGTGGCTGCGGTCGGGGTGCTTGCCAGCTTGTTCGGCATTTACATGGTCACAGCCGAAGAACAAACCGCTGAAGAAGCCAGCGCAGATTTAACTCAGGCTTCCCTGCTGAAAAGAGCGCAACAGTTTGTTGGCCGTTATGTGCTGAAAATTGACGAAAACGCCAGTCTTGATGATTTATTAACTGCGCTTCGGCATTCGATTTGGGGCGCGTCGGTGGTGATTTTGATTGCCTCGTTAGCGGTTATCGTGCTGTCTGGCGTCAGCTTGTATTACTGGCTGATTATCGTGGTCGGCTTGGTGGCTGGTAACGGCATTGCCTACACCACTGAATATTTCACTTCCTACACTGACAAACCCACTCAATCCATTGCCAAAGCCACGCAAACCGGTGCCGCAACGACCATCATTCAGGGGATTGCAGTGGGAATGATGAGTACCGCCTTACCGGTGTTAATCGTGGCGGTGGCTATTTTGTTAAGCATCTGGTTAGGACATAAAGCTGATGGTTCGATTACCGCCGGTCTTTATGGTGTGGCTTTATCAGGCGTGGGTATGCTCAGCACTTTGGGCGTGACCTTGGCAACCGATGCTTACGGGCCTGTCGCGGATAATGCCGGCGGGATTGCGGAAATGAGCGGCTTGCCAAAAGAAGTTCGCCATCGTACTGATGCTCTGGACAGCTTGGGCAACACCACCGCTGCAACCGGCAAAGGTTTTGCGATTGGCTCCGCGATATTAACCGCTCTGGCGTTATTGGCTGCTTATGTCACTGCGGCAAAAATCGACAGCCTGCATATTTTAGGACCTACCATGTTACCCGGTATTTTAATCGGGGCGATGATGCCGTATCTGTTCTCAGCCTTGACCATGACTGCGGTTGCCAAAGCCGCGCATGAAATTGTGGTGGAAGTGCGTCGGCAGTTCCATGAAATTCCAGGCTTAATGGAAGGCACCGGACAGGCAGATTATGCCACCTGCGTCGCCATTAGCACTGAAAGCGCGTTAAAGGAAATGATTATTCCGGGGGCGTTGGCAGTGGTGGTGCCGTTATTGGTTGGGCATATTCTCGGCAAAGAAGCCTTGGCCGGTTTGCTGGTCGGCACCATGTCCTCAGGATTTTTGCTGGCGGTGATGATGGCCAATGCCGGTGGTGCCTGGGATAATGCGAAAAAATGGATTGAAACCGGACAGTATGGCGGCAAGGGCTCAGAAGCCCATAAAGCTGCGGTGGTTGGTGACACCGTTGGCGACCCGTTTAAAGATACCAGCGGTCCGGCCTTGAATATCTTAATCAAGTTGATGAGCATTGTGAGTCTGGTATTTGCCACCTCCTTTGGGTCCGGCTGGTTTAGCTTTTAACTACCTCTGATAAAAACAGCCCGGCAGGACCTTTCTTGCCGGGCTTTTCAAGCTAATTTCGCCAGCGATTCTTGGCAATCAAAAGTCTGTTTTTGCTTTCTGTCAGAGTTGAGCCGGATGTTTCAAAATAGGCTATAATGCCCCGCTTTTTATGGCCTTTATAACAAAATCAGCATGTCAGAATTACTTGCAGAAATGCAGCGGCGACGCACTTTCGCCATCATCTCCCACCCCGACGCGGGAAAAACCACCATCACTGAAAAACTGTTACTGTTCGGCGGTGCAATTCAGCTGGCCGGCTCGGTCAAAGGGCGGAAAGCCGCGCGTCATGCCACTTCAGACTGGATGGAAATGGAAAAGGAACGCGGCATTTCCATTACCACCTCGGTAATGCAATTTGAGCATAACGACTGCATTCTCAACCTGCTTGATACCCCCGGACACGAAGACTTTTCCGAAGATACCTATCGTACCTTGACCGCTGTGGACTCAGCGTTAATGGTTATCGACGTGGCCAAAGGCGTAGAAGAGAGAACCATTAATTTAATGGAAGTCTGCCGCCTGCGTAACACCCCGATTTTAACCTTCATCAACAAACTCGACCGCGAAGGCCGCGAACCGATTGAGCTGATGGACGAAGTGGAAAGCGTGTTAAAGATTAAATGCGCACCGATGACCTGGCCAATCGGGATGGGCAAGCGTTTCAAAGGCGTTTATCATCTTTATAAAGACGAAATTCATTTGTTCAGTGCCCAACATGGCGGCAAAATCGCTGAAGCCACGGTTATTAAAGGTTTGAATAATCCGCAGTTAGACCAGTTGTTGCTGTTGCAAGCCGATGAGTTGCGCGATGAAATTGATTTGGTAAAAGGCGCAAGTCACGAATTCAGTCTGGAAGAATATTTGGCCGGTGAATTAACACCGGTATTTTTCGGTTCTGCAATTAACAATTTCGGGATTCTGGAGTTATTGGACGCATTTGCCGAATACGCACCGGCACCGCAACCGCGTGAAGCCGAACAGCGGCAAGTTTCGCCAGTGGAAGAAAAATTTTCCGGTTTTGTCTTCAAGGTGCAAGCGAACATGGATCCTGCGCACCGTGACCGCGTGGCATTTTTGCGGATTTGTTCCGGCAAGTTCGACAAGGGCATGAAAATCCATCACGTGCGGATTGGCAAATCGGTGCAAGTTAGCAATGCGATTACTTTTCAGGCCGACAGCCGCAAAAATGTTGAAGAAGCCTATCCCGGTGACATTATCGGCTTGCACAATCACGGCACTATTCAGGTTGGCGACACCTTTACTCAGGGCGAGACTTTAAAATACGGCGGCATTCCTTATTTTGCCCCGGAATTGTTCCGCCGTGTGGTGTTAAAAGACCCGCTACGCGGAAAAGCCTTGCAAAAAGGGCTGGTGCAATTGACTGAAGAAGGCGCAACCCAGTTGTTCAGGCCGCTGAAAAATAACGATTTGATTTTGGGCGCCGTCGGGGTATTGCAGTTTGATGTCACCGCTTACCGGTTAAAAAGTGAATACAACGTGGAATGTGTTTATGATGTGGCTGCAATCAGCACCGTGCGTTGGGTAAGCTCGGATAATCCTGCCAAACTGGAGGAGTTCAAGAAAAAAGCCTTTGACAATCTGGCAGAAGATGGCGGCGGCTATCTGGTGTATCTGGCCAACAGTCGGGTGAATTTGCAGCTCACCGAAGAACGCTGGCCGGATATTAAATTCAGCGCCACCAGAGAGCTATAAACAAGTCGGACTCTCAACTCGGCCACTGATTGTTTTAGTACGCAAAAAATTTACCTTAGTGTACAATTAATGCTGTCTGCATAATCAAATTATGCGGCCTAGCAGGGCTCAAAAGCCTGATAATATTCACAATAAAAAAATTAAGGAGCCAGGTTATGGCGAGTTTAGATCAGATTACAAGAGATGTCGTCACCTCTGTTGATGGTGCTTTGGGTTGCGCGGTAGTTGACTTGTCCAGTGGCTTGTTGCTAAGCGTTTCTCACAATGTTCCTTATTTTACCCAAACTTACCTGGAAGCGGTTGCCGCAGCGGCGGTTGATATGTTCAGAGGTAAAAACGTCCAGGCTGTAGAAAGCCTGTTGAGTAATCAACGCGGCAAACCGGTTGAAAACTCGGTAATAGAAATGCAAATGACTACCCCTGCTACGCTGCATTTTATGGCGATTGTGCCGGAAAAACCCAATGGTTTGGTGGTGTTGATTACCAGCAAAAAAACCAATCAAGGTATGGGCTGGGCGCAGCTGCGTAAAAGCTTGACTTTAATTGGGCCTTTAGTTCCCTAAGCTCCACTCAAAAATTGATACTGTAATATCAATCAAAAAACATAACGATCTGCTGAAAACAAGTTAGCGTTTTTCAGCAGTTCAGTTAGCTTTCAATTCTTCCAGATTAAAAACCTGCCGTTACAAGCATTGTTTTTGCTCAGCTGGTTTTTAAACCTAGCCAATACTTTCCCCGAACATTTTCCAGAACTTTTTACCGGCTTATTAGCGGCTCAGAATTTTTGCTGATATTGACCGGTAGATAATCAACGCCAATGACTTTACTTTGGATTCTTGCATGAAACTTGAAATCATCGGCTCAATTGACGGCCAGCAGCACTATACCGACCAGCATATTCTCTCACTACTTGAAGAACAACATACCGAACTGAGTTACGGTGCCACTTTTATGGGCCGGCCTGGCACCCGTTTGTATGCTGGTGCCAACGAGATTATCAAATTACGGATTGAGCTTGACCTGAATGAGTTCAGGGCGCGGCGGTTTTTAAACCATGCTTTGGCTCAGGAGCAAAAACTCAGGGTTCATCATCCGCATAAAACCTGGTTTTTGCTGCAACAAGACGATGAGAAAGTCAAAATCGGCAACATCTGTCCACGCTTGACGCCGTTGCATACTTTAAACGAACAGACTCCCGCAGAGATCAACACAAAATTTGTCCAGTTGGAAAAACTCTACCGTTGCTATTTTCAAATGGCCAGCCGTTATTCGGCGCGTCTGGATGAGGGGTTATCAAATTTCGGCATTGATGCCAATCAACAGCTTTATTATCTGGATGATGATATTTATTCCTGGGATAACTTTGTTTCTTTTGCTCATATACTGGGGGTGCTGATTCGCAATAATCCCTGGCTGGATCAGACTTACGCGACAATTTTGGGGGAGCAATTACAGCTATTAGTGAATGAATTTTTTGAGGATTCCCATACCAGTGTAATGGTGGCGAGAAAATTGCGGGATATTTTCATCCCTGACAAAAACAGGCGGCGAATTCTGGAAATTATCATTGAGCAATTGCAGGAAAAAAAGCTGATTAGCAAAAAAATCCAGCCTTATAACCAAAACCGTATCGCGATTTTGTCAGATATACATGGCAATTTACCGGCGTTGGAAGCGGTTCTGGATTATCTGGCCTCTGAAAATATCACTCAAGGGATGGTGTTGGGTGATACTGTGGGTTACGGCCCGCATCCTGGGGAATGTATTGAACTGTTAAAAAATACCCAGTTGCAGGTGATAAAAGGCAATCACGATCATGCGGCAGGCACCGGTGATACCAAACGCGGCATGTCAACTCTGGCAAGATGGTGTATTGACTGGACAATTCCGCGACTGACCGAAGCGCAGCGGCAATGGCTGAATGATTTACCGTTAGAACTGGATAGTGCCGATAACGCCAGCAAAAACTGGCAGGCCGTTCATGGCGCACCGATAGACCCGAACTATTTTTACGCTTACATCTATGAAATGACTTACGAACAAAATCTGGATGTGATGGCTGAGCGTCATTTAAGCCTGTGTTTTCATGGTCATTCCCATATTCAAGGGCTATATGTGAGAAACAGGGCAGGGCGGGATAGTTTTATCAAACCAACCGCGAGTTTGTCGCTGGAGGGATTTAAACATGCTCTGATTTGTCCGGGGGCAGTCGGGCAACCGCGTGACGGTTGTGTTGGTGCGCAACTGGCGATTTATGACCAAAGCAGTCACGAACTTCAGTTTATAGTACTGGATTATGATATGGACAGAATTATCCACGATATGCAGGCAGAAGGTTTTCCTGATACTTTGTGGCAGCGGTTAATCAAAGGGACTTAACATCAAACTCCTGAGATGTTGAAGTTGACAAAACAGGAGTTGACGATTTTTTTAGCGGCTATTCTGTCGGCTTAATTCGATATTCTGCCGATCGCGCATGAGCGGTTAAACTCTCGCCCCGCGCCAAAATTGAAGCGGTTTTACCTAATTGGCTGGCGCCCTGTTCTGAACAATTGATAAGACTTGAACGTTTTTGGAAATCATAAACTCCCAATGGCGAAGAATACCGCGCGGTGCTGGAAGTCGGCAAAACGTGATTCGGTCCGGCGCAGTAATCGCCTAACGCTTCTGCGGTATAGCGGCCCATAAAAATTGCTCCGGCATTGCGGATTTGGCTGCATAATCCCTCTGGGTTGGCGACTGACAGTTCCAAATGTTCGGGGGCGATTTTATTCGCCACCTCTGCCGCTTGCTGTAAATCAGCGACTTTAATTAATGCCCCGCGCCCGGATAAAGAAGCACGAATAATTTCCTGCCGTTCCATTGTTGGCAACAATTTGTTGATACTTTCAGCGACTTTATTCAGAAAATCTGCATCGTCAGAAATCAAAATTGCCTGGGCGTTTTCGTCGTGTTCAGCTTGCGAGAATAAGTCCATCGCAATCCAGTCGGGGTTGGTTTTGCCATCGCAGATAATCAGAATTTCGGAAGGTCCGGCAATCATGTCGATGCCGACTTTGCCGAATACCAGTTTTTTTGCGGTGGCGACATAAATATTGCCGGGGCCGACAATTTTATCCACTGCCGGAATGGTTTCGGTGCCGTAAGCCAATGCCGCAACCGCTTGTGCACCGCCAATTGCAAAAACGCTGTCGACACCCGCCAGATAAGCAGCGGCCAGCACCAATTGATTGGTTTCACCGTTCGGGGTGGGCACAACCATGATTAATTCACCGACGCCTGCCACTTTTGCCGGAATCGCATTCATTAAAACTGAGGACGGATAAGCCGCTTTGCCGCCCGGCACATACAGTCCGGCTTTATCTAATGGTGTAACTTTTTGCCCTAAAACCGTACCGTCGTCTTCGGTAAATTGCCAGCTTTGCAGTTTTTGATGTTCTGCGTAGGCAAAAATCCGGTCGGCGGCGGTTTGCAAGGCTTGAGCCTGCTTTTCAGGTAATGATTCCCATGCCTGTTTTAGTGTTGCAATTGGGATTTGCAAGTCACTGGCATTTTGAATATTGCAGCGGTCAAAGCGGTTGGTGTAGTTAATCACTGCGGCATCGCCGTTTTGGCGGACATCGGCAATAATGTCCAGCACCCGTTTGTGTATCTCAAAATCAGAGCTTTCATCCCAGGCTAACAGGTTTTTCAGTTGTGTTGCAAAGTCTGCGTCACTTGCATTAAGGCGGGGTATGTTTAAATCAGTCATAAATGTTTATCTTAAAGTGGGTCAATGATATTGCGTTGTTTTAGAGTTTAGTGATGTTGGGAAGAGTTAATTTTTAATGCCCAGGTTAAAATTTCTCTCAACTACATAAAAAATAACTTTAGCTTACAACAGATTCAGGCGATGCGGAAAATTACATTTCCAAGCGTTTACCGTTCAATTTCAACCATTCTTTACAATCACGATACGTCGGCCAATAAAACTCCACCGTTTTCCAAAAAGCCGGCGAATGATTGTGATGCAAAATATGGCATAACTCGTGAACCACCACATAATCAACCACTTCATCGGGTGCCATGATAAGTTTCCAGTTGTAATGAATATCGGCTTTAGAGCTGCAACTGCCCCAACGTGCTTTAAAAGTTTTCACCACAATGCTGGCCGGAGTTACGCCGATGAGGTTGGCATAATGCTGAGTTTTTTCGCGTAGTTTTATTTCGGCGTACTGTTGATACCAATTAATCAGCAGGCGCTTGATTAACGCGCTGTTATCGGCCTGTTTATCGCGCACAACGGCCAGTAGCAGGTTTTGGTGCAGATGAATTCTCGGTGAGCTGCCCTGAATGATTTCAAGAGGGTAATCCTGTCCCAAACAGGAAAAAAATTCGCCGCTGATAAATTGCTTTGGTTCAATGGCATTGATTTGGGATTGAATCTTAAGTTTTTCCTGAATCCAGCGATTTTTTTTAATAGCCAATCTTGCAATTTCGGCTTTCGGCAAAGATTTTGGCACCAGCATAAAAGCTTGTCCGGCTTTTATCTGAATCGCAATAGTTTTGCGGCGTGGACTGCGGATAATAGTGATTTGAAGATTTTGATAGCTGAAGATTTCCGTCATTTTTTTGAATCTTAAGTTTGGCAAGAAGAGTTTGCCACATAACAAGACGGGGCTGTTTGCTACAGCGGAGAATTTTTTATGGTGTCGAGAGACGCACTATTTAAAACTCCTAGAATTGCATAAGTTTACCTAACCTTGCCTTAACTATTGTGTTTTATTGTATGTCGTTTCGGTGTTTTAGCCTAGAATAACTTAGGATATAGTCAAAAATGACTTCCCGATTTTAGTTCTGTTGAGGATGAGCCCAATAATTACACTTTGGCAGAAAATCATCAAAAACAATCGGCATTTCCAGAGGGGGGGGTTAAAAGTATTGGTCAGAGAGCTGATGCTTTCCTTTTCTACATGAAAACGCCGTCTGATTTCAGCAATAATCTTTATTGGTAACACTCCACAGAATTCTCCCGTAAAAAACCGGTTATTAAACAATCTGGGGGGGGGGACTTTTCAAAACTCTTTTCCCAAGAAATCTGGAAAGTTTTCCATACTTTTTTACATTCTTATCAGGGCAAAATCCATCTTTGAATATTAGAAATAATTTACTACCTTTATTGCAATAAATTGTCCCAAACTCCGGTAGCTATAATGATGAGATACACGCAATAAAAAAGGCTTGAACGAAAATCGCTGCAAGCCTTGTGAAATTTGGTGGCGATGGGTGGAATTGAACCACCAACCTCGGGGTTATGAATCCCGCGCTCTAACCGATTGAGCTACATTGCCATTGAGATTGATTTGAAAACACCGGCATTATATATACCTGCCGGTTATTTGTCAAACATTAAAGCGGAAATGCACCACATCGCCGTCCTTGACTACATAATCCTTGCCTTCCAAGCGCCATTTTCCTGCATCTTTCGCGCCTTGTTCACCTTTATTATCAATATAATCCTGATAAGAAATAATTTCCGCCCGAATAAAACCTCTTTCAAAATCGGTATGAATCACGCCAGCAGCTTGTGGCGCCGTTGCGCCTGTAGGAATAGTCCAGGCTCTAACCTCTTTGACGCCCGCAGTAAAATAAGTTGATAAATTCAGCAATTTATAAGCCGCTCTGACCACTCGATTCAAACCGGGTTCAGTCAGACCCAAATCATCCATAAACTCCTGTCGTTCATCATCATCCAGCTGCACAATTTCCGCTTCAATCGCTGCGCACACAGGCACTACGCTTGCCCCTTCACGTGTTGCAAATTCTGTGACCTGATCCAGCAACGGATTATTTTCAAAGCCGTCATCCTGGACATTGGCAACATAAAGGGTCGGTTTTATAGTAATCAGGCACAATTCTTTAATCAGTTTAACTTCATCTTCAGATAATCCCAAAGTGCGCACTGGTTCGCCCTTATCAAGATGGGCAGAAACCTTCTCCAGTACTGTTTTTCTGCCCAGTTCATCTTTATTGCCTGATTTGGACATTTTTGCAGATTTCAGCAAAGCCTTTTCCACAGAAGCCATATCCGCCAACGCCAGCTCGGTATTAATCACTTCAATATCATCCAAAGGATGCACCTTTCCGGCCACATGAATCACATTATGATCTTCAAAACAACGCACCACATGCACAATTGCATCGGTTTCACGGATATTGCCCAAAAACTGATTGCCCAATCCTTCGCCTTTTGACGCGCCCGCCACTAAGCCGGCAATATCAACAAATTCAATAGTGGTTGGCAAAATTCGTTCCGGCTTAACAATTTTCGCCAGCTCATCCATACGCGGATCGGGCACCGGAACTACGCCAATATTTGGATCTATGGTACAAAAAGGATAATTTTCAGCCGCGATTTTGGCTTTGGTAAGGGCGTTAAACAAGGTTGATTTACCAACATTTGGTAAACCGACAATTCCACAATGAAGTGCCATAAAGATCTCTATTTCTTAAGATTTTGTAAAAAAACAACTGGCTTGCCAGTCAGGATTGGCCAAAATTATACCGTATTTAGCGGTTAAGATGTCAGCCGCTTGAAAGTGCAAGGGGAGCTAAAAAAGCGTATCATTTAACACTTAAGCTCGTTCAGGTTGCCAATATCAATCTGGGCGAAACCGGAAGAGTTCGTTGTTCAATCATAGTTGGTGGAAATTTAGTAGTGAGTACTAATTTAAACAAATCAGAGCCCAGTTTGCACTCTAAGGATCCCAAAAAAGAGTTTTTAGACTGGCTTGAGTCTTTAAAAATTTCAAGATATTGGCTGGATACCATGAACCAGTCAGATAGTCTTGCATTATGCAAAGAAATTTATCAGAACCTAAAAAAACTCACTCAGCTTAATTTATTAGCAAAAGAAAAATTATCTGCCTTAATTGAAATCGATTCTTGCCTGCAAGGTGTTCATGCCAAGCTGCATGACAATTATCTGGAGGGCAAGCTCCCATTACCTGAAGATCAACAGGAAATGGTTGAGATTATTATTTTTAGCTATATGGAGTTAGCAAATGCTTATTATGCCGTTATTACCAGTAACAAATTTAGCCGGGAAAAGCTTTCTCAACAGCATCTGTCTTTAGCTGCCTGCAAAGGTTTTAAAGGATTAGGTGTAGTTTTTTTAACCGCTTCTGAAACCTATGCAAACCCTACTCAAGGCTTTTGGCTATTGTGCTACCAGTTATTTAGCGTGTCTGAAGAGTTAAATTTACTCGATAATAAAGTCAAAATTGATGAAGCTATTTATTCGGCCGCTGTTTTATTTAGACAACTAATTATTTTCCATCTTATCGATAAAAAACTGCTATTTCCTAAAGAAATAGAAAAAGTTTTTGAAGCCTTATTAAGGGGAATTAATTACATCCAAAGCTATATTTTGGCGTTGCTTGATGTTACAAATTCAAGTCCCGCTGAGATATATGGTTTTTCCTTGCATAAAGACGAACCACCTTCAATACAACGCAACATTAGCTTAGCGACAGCTAAAATACTGCGTTATGTCGAAAAAGCTGAAGTTGTTAAAATCATTCAATTTCTGATACGCGAAGCAAAAGAACAGGCTTTCTATATCGAAAAAACACAGCAGCAGCCAAATTCAGTGAATCCTGAATTACTTTCCAGGATTCTTAATACCCTTGACCATCAAAAGAGTAAACGCCAAACCCGAATTAGCCAAAAGCTGGCTTGCAAGGGAATAATAGGAATTGACAGCTTGGTTGATGTTTTGCTTGAAAAAGAAGGGAAGAAAAAATTAACCTCAATTAAAGAGCAAAAAATTAAAGATGACTTTGATGATTTTGAAATGTCATTGGATTGGGAATCGGAAAAGAAATTACCCAAAGCCAATTCTATTTTGGAAGAGTTAAAAATTATTGATAGCAGTATAAATGGCTATGGCATTTCCTGGAACAGCACCACAGTTGGAAAATTGCAAGTAGGCGAAGTAATCGGAGTTATTGTCGATGCCAATTCGGGCATAAAAAAGATTGAAATTGGCTTGATTCGTAGAATTGATGTATCAGATGAGAGTGTTTTTTTTGGTGTTGAGCTTATAGGGTTTGAATCAACTTTAATTAATATAGTTCGCAATAATGCTGAAGTGGGTGAATGGCTGTTATTTTTATTTGGTTCGCCTAATTATGATGTCGGGATTCTATGTCACAAAGAAAGCCATTATCAAACTGGAGAGGCTGTTTTTGTCCAATTGCCTGACAAAAAAATTCCTTGCAGTTTAGGGGCAATATTTAATTCCACCCCTTTGCTTGACCATATTGGCCTGTCTTATTAGTCAAGTTTTGCAAGCTGTTTTAATGATTTGGAGTGGAGCGCAAAAACAGTTTTTTTGCACTCCGAAAAGATACCGGATAACGCTTAACTACTCGTCAGGTCGCTAAAGCTCTGCTAATTTTGTCCGGCGTTAAATTTGACCTGATAAATAAGCCCCAGTTTATCGTCACTAATCAAGATGCTGCCGTTTGGCAATTCCAAAATATCCACCGGACGACCTAGAACTTCTTTGCTTTGCGTTAGCCAGCCGTCAATAAACACTTGTTCATTTACAGGTTTATTGTCTTTAAATGTAACTAACGCTACCCGATAACCATCCGGCTCAGTACGATTCCATGAACCATGCAGCGCAACAAATAACTGATTTTTATAGCTGGCAGGAAATTGTGAGCCCCGATAAAAACGCATTCCCAGCGGAGCGTTATGGGCTTTAAACTTCCAAACCGGTGCGACAAAATCGCTGCATTTCTTATTTGCACCAAAAACCGGGTCTGAAATTTCACCGGCGTGACAATAAGGATAGCCAAAATGATCACCTACTTTGGACCATTGGTTTAACTCATCCGCCGGCACATCATCGCCTAATTCATCGCGGCCATTTTCAGTGAAAAACAAAGCGTTGGTTTGCGGCTGCCAGTCAAAACCCACTGTATTGCGAACCCCATGAGCAATAATTTCAAACTGACTACCATCAGGGCTTATCCGAAACATGGAGGCATAAATCTGTTTTTCAGGTTTGCAGATATTGCAAGGCGCACCTACTGCCGAATAGAGTTTGTTATCGGCTCCAAAGCGGAGATATTTCCAGCCATGGTGCTGATCTCCAGGCAGCTGGTCAAAAATAACCACCGGTTTTGGCGGTTGTGCCAAGTGTTTGCCAATCTGGTCAAAACGAATAATGCGATTCGGCTGCGCAACGTATAACGCGCCGTTTTTGTAAGCAACTCCGTTGGGCATATACAAATCAGTCGCCAGTGTGTAAGTTTTATCAGCTTTACCATCACCATTGCTGTCTTGCACTGCGTAAACCTTACCTTCCTGCCATGTTCCTACATAAATAATGCCATCTTCACCTAAGGCTAATGATCGCGCATTCGGTAAATTATCCGCGAAAATTGAAATTGAAAATCCAGCTGGTAAATGCAGCTGTTTTAAAACAGCGGAATGCTGGTTACTTGGTGTAGAACATGCAGGTCCTGCTCCACATAAACTTAAAATGATTAATGAAAGTTTTTTCATAGCAGCCCTCACAGATAAAAATAAAAGATGTTGCAAATGTTATCACTCTGCAAAATTTCTGACGGACAAAAGACAGATTTTTATAACAACCAAGTTTTAAAAAAAAGCTGGCAGTTATCATCTGGTGAAAAGAGTTATCGATATTTTTCCGCAAAACGCTGAATAAAATCGGAAAGCTGCTGTTTCGGAAGGTGATTAATTCCGGCTGCGCCTTTGCGTCCACCGCCAGTTGCGAATGATGAGCATAATTCATCTGCTCCGGTTTTATTGCTTAATGGTGCACGCACACTGATTAAATAGCCGCCTTGAGTGTTGTAACTAAGTATGGCATGAGCGCGATGCGGGTATTGATTCGCCAATTCATTGCCAAATACGCCACTGATACGCCGTGACCAGGCTGCATCAGGCAAAATATAAACTGCAATTTTTTCACTTTTATATTCAGCGGACATTTGCAGAGCCTGTCTCATATCATCTGCGTAACCTGCCAGCAATTTTTGATAGGTTTGCAGATTGTCAGTCATAAAATCAAATGGCGATCTGTAATTTACCAATTCTCGATACAAGGCATCAGGAGCAAAATATAAATCGCTGATATTTGCACCATAACCGTTGTAATTAATGCAAATGCCGAGTTGTTTTAAACAAGCCAGTTGATTTTCATTGAGCCCTAACACTGACGCGGCTTGCAATGCACTGTCATCCATATTATCGCCAAATGCAGCAGTTACCGCCCAGGCTGCAAATTTCCCGTTCAAATGCTGGTTAATCAACAAACTTGTGCAAATATTGGCATCGGTATTAATCAAGGTTTTAAGTGCGGGATGAACAGGAATCTCTCCGGGTTGATGGTGATCAACATAAAAAACTTCTGCACCCGCATTTAAAATCCGGTCCAACTCCAGTCGATTTTGAGCTAATGAGATATCCAATACCGTAACATAATCATCCTGACTCGCTTGAACCTGGCTCAGTAATTTAATCTCACGTTTAATTCCGCTAATCAGTTTTGACTTAGCAGGCTGTGCGAGGCGCAGCTGCACCAAGGCGCAAATGCCATCAGCATCACCATTAAATACGTCAATTTGCATAAATAAAGTTAATTAAAATAGTTAAAGAAATAGAATAACAGAGATTTTATATGACGTTAGCAACAAATTTTGCTATGGCGCATTTGCGGATTTGCGCTTTACCCAAGAGCTTGAATGGTATTAAGTCTATATGATTACTATTTTTTGAATTGACGAGCAAACTAATAATCTATATCATTTGGCGGTTATGTTAGATAGATTGCCTCAGCAAATAGACCCAGTAGCCTTTGCAGAAAAGCAAAGAGCTTTGCAGGGCCAGATACCTTTAACCAAGCTAAGCCGATTGGCAGGCCTGCTTTTGGATAATAATGGACAAGTCGGAATAGATTTGTCTTTTAGCAAAGATGGGCGATTGGCGGTTGTTCGGGGTCACATTAAAGCGGATTTGGTACTTGAATGCAGAACTTGTCTGGAGGCATTGCATTTGCCGCTGGAATTGGAAGTCAATCTGGCAGTAGTTCAATCGTTGGAGCAAGCAGAACGCTTGTCTGGCGAATATGAACCGTTAATGCTTGAGGATGAAAAAATCCTGTTGCATGAACTGGTTGAGGATGAGTTGTTATTGGCTATGCCTGATTTTCCGCGACATGATTTTGAGTGCACACCTTTCAAGCAAAGCACTGATTCTGTTGAACCAACGACCAAGACCTCTCAGCAATCACAATCTAATAATCCGTTTTCCGTTTTAGCTAAACTCAAAAATATTGGAGATTAATAATGGCTGTACAAAAAAGTAGAGTAACCCGTTCCAGACGTGGTCAACGTCGTTCACACGATGCGTTAACTGCAAGAACTTTATCGCAAGACCCGATGACAGGTGAAACTCATTTGCGTCATCACATGACCCCGGACGGTTTTTTCAAAGGCCGTCAAATTGTTGCCAGCGACAACGATTAACAAGTTTTATCCCTGTTCCAAAAGCTGTACGAGTAAAAAGTATTTGTTGAACTAAATATTTTCGTCGGTGTAGTTGAAAATTTATTTCGTTCACAACAAAGTATTTTTCGCTGCACCTACTCGTTAGTCCGGCTATTCTCTACTTCCGGAGTTATTTCTAAACGTGAGTTCAACAATTTCAATTGATGCAATGGGCGGGGATTTTGGCCCCGAAGTAACCATTCCTGCATCACTGGAATGCTTAAGAGCAAATCCAGACTTAAATCTTATTTTGGTCGGTGACGAAGCGATTTTAAAACAATCACTTGCACAGACTCTGAATGATTTTCAAAGCAGACTTAGCATTGTCCACGCTTCCGAGCGCGTGGAAATGGATGATTCGCCTTCTAAAGCGTTAAAAAATAAAAAAGACTCTTCCATGCGGGTTGCGATTAACCTGGTTAAGGAAGGGCGTGCCGATGCTTGTGTAAGTGCCGGAAATACGGGGGCATTGATGGCAACCGCAAAGTTTGTGTTGAAAATGATTCCGGGTGTTGATAGGCCGGCGATTATTTCCACTTTACCTTCTATTTATGGCCATACTCATGTGCTTGATTTAGGGGCGAATGTTGATTGTGCTGCCGAGCATTTGTTCCAGTTCGCGATTATGGGGGCTGAGCTGGTCAAAGCAGTCGAGAATGTTGAAAACCCTACCGTGGGTTTGCTGAATATTGGTGAAGAAGAAGTTAAAGGCAATGAACAGGTTAAAGCGGCCGCACAATTGCTCAAAGAATCCGGCTTAAACTATATCGGTTATGTAGAAGGTAATTCTTTAAATGCCGGACATGTCAAAGTCGATTTGATTGTTGCCGATGGTTTTGTGGGTAATGTGGCGCTGAAATCGATTGAAGGCGCGGCAAAAATGTTCAGCTCGGTTCTGAAAGAGGCTTTCAGCAAAAACCTGCTTACAAAACTTGTTGCTGTATTAGCCTATCCGATATTGAAATCATTTAAACAACGGCTCGACCCGCGTTTATACAATGGTGCGAGCTTCTTGGGGCTGCGCGGATTGGTGATTAAAAGTCATGGCGGCGCCGATGTACTGGCGTTCAGAACTGCAATTGAATTGGCTGAAGTTGAAATAGCCCACGACGTGATTCGTAAAATCAGTGAAAAAGTCGAGGCCACTTTAGCGAACAGGGAGAATACATGAGTCGTTACTCGAAAGTCATAGGCACAGGCGGTTATCTACCGGAAGAAGTGCGCACTAACGATGATATTTCCCAACATGTTGACACTTCAGATAGCTGGATTGTTGAGCGTACCGGGATTAAAAGTCGTCGTATCGCCGCAGGACATGAAACAGCCGCCAGCATGGCAGAGATTGCGGCACGGCAAGCAATAGAGGCCGCACAAATTCCAGCCGATGAAATTGATTTAATTATCGTTGCTACCGGCAGCCCAGACCGGGTTTATCCAAGCACCGCCTGTCTTTTGCAAAATCGTTTAGGGATTAAAAATTGTACCGCCTTTGATATTCAAGCCGCCTGCTCTGGGTCTATTTACGGCTTAAGCATTGCTGACCAATATATAAAATCCGGTGCAGCGAAAAAAGTTTTAGTAGTTGGCAGTGAAATTTGCTCGCGCCTAGTGGACTGGACCGATAGAGAAACCTGTATTTTGTTCGGTGATGGCGCTGGTGCCATCCTGCTTGAAGCCGCATCTGAACAGGGGGTTTTGTCTACCCATATTCATTCTGCCGGCGAATTTGAAGATTTACTTTATTGCCCAAATCCGCAATCAGCAACCGATGACAATAAAGACGAGTCAGGATTTATTAAAATGCGCGGCAACGAAGTGTTTAAAATTGCTGTCAATACATTGGGACGCATTGTTGATGAAACACTGGCAGCCAATAATATGGATAAATCTGAAATTGATTGGTTAGTTCCTCATCAGGCGAACATTCGGATTATCGCCGCTACAGCAAAAAAATTAAAAATGTCGATGGAGCAAGTGGTTGTCACCTTGGAAAATCAAGGCAATACTTCATCAGCTTCTGTATTGCTGGCTTTTAATGAAGCCGTGCGTGACGGGCGGATTCAACGCGGACAAGTCGTATTATTAGAAGCCTTTGGTGCTGGATTCACCTGGGGTTCTGCTTTAATTAAGTATTAAGAGAACAAGCATGAGTGAGCAACACTATAGTTTAGCTTTCGTATTTCCCGGACAAGGTTCGCAATCTGTAGGGATGCTTTCCAAATTAGCGGCAAGCTATCCGGTTGTGCAACAGACTTTTGCAGAAGCTTCCGAAGCCTTGGGTTTTGATTTGTGGCAACTGGTTGAAGAAGGGCCGCAGGATACCTTAAATGAAACCCATAATACTCAACCGGCCATGTTGGCGGCAGGTGTTGCAGTTTGGAAAGTTTGGTGTCAGCAAAGCAATATCAGACCGGCATGGATGGCAGGGCATAGCTTGGGAGAATACACAGCTTTAGTTTGTTCAGGCGCAATGGCGTTCAACGATGCGATACGACTTGTGGCACAAAGAGGTCGCCTAATGCAGGAGGCAGTACCGGCAGGTGTCGGCGCAATGGCTGCTATTATCGGCTTGGAAGATCACCAGGTCGTCAATCTCTGTACAAATGTGGCAGAGTCCCAAGTTGTCTCAGCTGTTAATTTCAATGCGCCGGGCCAAGTCGTAATTGCAGGGCACGCGGCTGCTGTAGAAAGAGCGATGGTGGCAGCAAAAGAGGCGGGGGCAAAAATGGCGGTTAAATTGCCGGTCAGTGTACCGTCACATTGTGAACTGATGGAAAGTGCGGCAGAAAAATTAAATGCCGAACTACAGGAAATAGAGATTGTGATGCCAAATGTGACTTTGATTCATAATGTCGATGTGGCGGCACACAGTGCTGCGGAAGTAATACGCAATGCCTTAAGAGAGCAATTATTCAAGCCGGTGCGTTGGGTTGACAGTATCAAGTTCATGCACGATCAAGGAGTAACAACTTTTGTCGAAGCAGGTCCCGGCAAAGTATTAATGGGTTTAAACAAGCGGATTGTCAAAACGGCTAGGCATTTAACGATGTTTGATCCTGAAAGTTTAGATAATGTGTTGGAGCAATTGAATGGATAAAAAAATAGCCTTAGTCACCGGAGCCAGTCGCGGGATAGGTCGCGCCATTGCTGAGCGTTTGGCCGCAGATGGTTTTTTTGTAGTCGGAACTGCGACTTCGGATAACGGAGCAGAAGCGATTTCTGCGTATCTGGCAGACAATGGCCGTGGATTAAGGCTTGATGTCGCTGATACTGATTCAATCGAAGCTGTGCTAAAAACAGTTAATGATGAGTTTGGCGCACCAGTAGTGTTAGTGAACAATGCTGGTATTACCCGTGATAATTTGCTGATGCGCATGAAAGACGAGGAATGGGATGAGATTATCAACACCAATCTGACTTCTATTTTTCGGATGAGCAAGGCAGTGATTCGCGGCATGATGAAAGCCAAGGGCGGGCGCATCATTAATATCGGCTCCGTTGTTGGTGCAACTGGCAATGCCGGACAAGCCAATTATGCTGCTGCCAAAGCGGGCATGGTAGGCTTTTCAAAATCGCTGGCCAAAGAAGTCGGCTCACGCAATATCACGGTGAATACTGTTGCGCCGGGCTTTATTGATACCGACATGACCCGCGAACTCAGCGATGAACATAAAAATGCGTTGCTAGGATCTATTGCGTTAGGTCGCTTAGGCCAAGCACAGGAAATTGCCCACGCAGTTTCTTTTTTAGCCTCTGAAGGCGCAGCGTATATCACTGGCGAAACATTGCATGTAAACGGTGGTATGTTTATGGCTTGATATTGTGACTTTATCGCAATATCAAGTATAATTTGCCCGCCGTCTGGTTCGCTAAAGGCGGGATTTCTTAAGATTAACTATAAAACTGTAGTAAGTACAGCATAATGCTAACACTTACATTGTTTGGGGAAAATATAATGAGTAATGTTGAAGAGCAAGTAAAAAAGATTGTCGCAGAGCAATTAGGTGTAAAGGAAGACATCGCAAATGATGCTTCATTCGTTGATGATCTTGGTGCTGATTCTTTAGATACAGTTGAACTGGTGATGGCTCTTGAAGAAGAGTTTGAGTGCGAAATTCCAGACGAAGAAGCTGAAAAAATTACCACTGTTCAGTTAGCTATTGATTACATAGAAAAAAACCTGAAAGACTAAAACAGGTTGTCAGCAGTGGGTGATTTGCCGCCCACTGTTTCTATTTTTTTATCCCTCCTCTTTTTTCACTTCTAAGGTAAATACTTTGAGTACACGTCGAGTTGTTATAACTGGATTGGGCGCGGTTACGCCTTTAGCCAACACAGTTTCAGAAACCTGGGACGGTATTATTAATGGCAGAAGCGGCATCAGTGCCATTGATTCGTTTGATATTTCGCCATTTGCCACCACGTTTGGCGGTGTAATCAGAAATTTTGACATTAGCCAATACATTCCTGAAAAAGATGCCAGACGTATGGATGGATTCATTCACTATGGAATTGCAGCAGGTTGTCAGGCCTTTGAAGACTGTGGTATTGAAGTTACTGAAGAAAATGCAGAGCGGATCGGCGTAGCAATAGGTTCTGGAATTGGCGGGATAACCGGAATAGAAGAATGTTACGCAACCTATAAAGCAGGCGGCCCGCGCAAAATATCGCCATTCTTTGTCCCGGGCAATATCATCAACATGATTTCCGGCAATCTTTCCATTAAATATGGCTTGAAAGGCCCGAATTACGCGATTGTCACTGCTTGCGCAACTGGCACGCATAATATTGGTGATGCCGCACGTTTGATTAAATACGGTGATGCGGATGTGATGATTGCAGGTGGTGCAGAGCGTTGTACAACTTCACCTACAGCAATGGGCGGATTCGCTTCGGCGAAAGCTTTGTCACGTCGGAATGATGACCCACAAGCGGCAAGTCGTCCTTGGGATAAAGACCGTGATGGTTTCGTATTGAGTGACGGTGCTGGAGTGGTCGTTCTGGAAGAACTGGAGCACGCCAAAGCGCGTGGTGCAAAAATTTATGCAGAATTGGTTGGTTTCGGGATGAGCGGCGATGCTTATCACATGACCACTCCTTCGGTTGGTGGCGAAGGAGCTGCCCGGTGTATGCGCAATGCCTTGCGTGATGCGAAATTAAACCCTGAAGATGTCGATTATATCAATGCACACGGCACTTCAACGCCAGCGGGTGATTTGGGTGAAACTCAAGCCATGAAAGCGGCATTAGGTGACCATGCTTATAAAGTCGCTGTCAGTTCCACTAAATCAATGATTGGACATTTATTAGGTGCGGCGGGCGGTATTGAAGCGGTCTTAACCGCATTAAGTCTGAAACATCAGATTGCTCCGCCAACGATTAATTTAGACAACCAGGACCCTGAATGTGATCTTGATTATGTTCCCAATACTGCCAGAGAGATGAAAATGGAAATTGCGGTTTCCAATTCATTTGGTTTTGGTGGTACTAATGGGACTTTAGTTTTTAAGCGTTTTCAATAATAAAAATAACCAGAATTTCAAAATCAAACGCCATCAGGTAGTAAATACTTGATGGCGTTTTTGTTTGTGAGTCAAAATAGAATAGCGCCTTTGGTTTTGTCGCTTGCGGCTTAAAAAAAATCAGGTTCGATTTAACCAATAAAAAGGTTTTTGTTTCAAATTCATCACAGCAGAAATGATAGTCTCGTTATTATCAATCCAATAAATTATGCTGAAAAGATAGCGATTAAATAGTTTACCTTGATTGTCCGCTGCCAGTTTTTGAGCATTCTGTGAAAACTCAACAATATTTTCAATTGCTTGATATGCCAGGTCTGTCATCAGTTTTTGCTCAATCCTTTTGCCTGGGTTACATAATAAAGGCTGGCATCTAAAAAAATTGTCCGGTTTCTTCCAACCTAAATTCAAAGTTTCATTTTATAAAACAATCAGAAGAATGATTTTTTTCACTAAGAATGATAGAATTTATGCAATAAATTATCAGGCTCGTTTGACAAGATGACCATTGATACTTCGGTTTCTAAAAATCAAAAAACTGCGCTAGAGTTTAAAAGCAGCGTATTTAATATTCCTGCCTTGATTTTGCACAGCAACAAAATTGCAGATATTAAAGACCAATTACAAAAAAAAATTTCCCAAGCACCCGATTTTTTCAAAAACTCGCCATTGTTAATTGATTTACATGAACTGGCGAAGCAACAAGCTGAAATTGATATTCGCAACCTGATAAAAGCTTTACGCAGCTTACATTTGTTGCCAATTGCAATTTCAGGTGGCTCAGTTAAACAAAATACAGCCGCTATCGATTTAGGTATTGCAATACAATCGGTACATGTTTTAAGTCATTTTAATGATCACACAACTGAAGAGATATCCCCTATAGAAGTTGTTTCTGAACCTGAACAGTCCGAACCTGAAACCACAACGGTAATTGAACCAACTCCCATTGTTGAAAACAAAGTAGTGACCCAGCCGGTACGTTCAGGGCAGCGCATTTATGCCAAAGGCGATTTAACCGTTTTGGCAGCGGTTAATCCCGGAGCAGAATTAATGGCAGAAGGTAATATCCATGTTTATGCACCGATGCGCGGACGGGCTTTGGCGGGGGTATTAGGCAATACTAAAAGCTGTATTTTTTGTTCCGATCTGCAAGGTGAATTGATTTCAATTGCCGGAGTTTATCGACTGAATGAAGATTTGGATAAAAATCTCAGGCACACTTTGGTACAAGTTTATTTACATGATCAGGCTTTGCTGGTAAAAAAGCTATAACACACTGTTTCTTAGAGGAAAATCGATTGGCTAGAATTATTGTTGTTACATCTGGAAAAGGTGGCGTAGGAAAAACCACAACCAGTGCGGCGGTTGCTATGGGACTGGCAAAAAGAGGTCACAAAACTGCCGTTATTGATTTTGACGTAGGCTTGCGTAATCTGGATTTGATTCTGGGATGTGAGCGTCGTGTGGTTTATGATTTTGTTAATGTTATCAATCGTGAAGCGACACTTAATCAGGCGTTGATTCGGGACAAGCGTTGCGGCGATTTGTATATTCTACCGGCCTCGCAAACCCGTGATAAAGATGCGTTAACACAAGAAGGTGTCGGCAGAATTCTGGAAGAGTTATCCAAGGATTTTGAATATATTATCTGTGACTCTCCCGCAGGGATTGAGCGCGGAGCTCACCTGGCCATGTATTTTGCCGATGATGCTTTCATTGTCACTAATCCAGAAGTATCGTCGGTGCGAGACTCGGACAGAATGCTAGGGATTTTATCGAGCAAATCCCGTCGTGCTGAACTTGGCGAAGAACCGATTAAAGAGTTTTTATTGTTAACCCGTTATTCACCGGAACGGGTAAAAGTAGGCGAGATGCTGAGTGTAGATGATGTGCAGGAAATTTTATCCTTACATTTGCTCGGCGTTATTCCAGAATCCACGTCCGTGTTAAATGCTTCCAACTCAGGCATTCCGGTAATACTGGATGAGCAAAGCAATGCAGGCCAGGCCTATTCGGACATTGTGGCTCGTTATTTAGGCGAAGACAAACCGCACCGTTTTATTGATGCCGAGAAAAAAGGGCTTTTTGGTAAGCTGTTTAGGAGTAAATGATGAGTTTACTTGACTACTTTAAATCTAATAAGCCCAGCACCGCAGCGATTGCGAAGGAAAGACTGCAAATTTTAGTCGCGCATGAGCGTTCTTCCCGCAACCAGCCTTCTTATCTTCAGCAATTGAAAAAAGAATTGCTGGAAGTGATTCAAAAATATTTTAAAGTCAGCGAAGAAACTATTTCCGTGAGTCTGGAGCAGGACGATGAAAGCGAAACGCTGGAACTTAACATAACATTGCCCGATGAGGAGCATTTTAAGAATTTTAATTCAACTAAAACCAAAGGTAAGTAATTATGAGTGAAGTAATAGGCGCAGCGGCTGGTAAAGTATGGGCATTTTTGCATGAAAATGGTCCTTCCAGTCCTTCAAAAATTGAAAAAGAAACTGGTGTTTCTAAAAATGATTTGCAACGTGCCATTGGCTGGCTAGCAAAAGAAGACAAACTTCTGTTTGAAGTCAACGGCAGAACAGAAACCATCTCATTGAAATAGAATGAAAAAAGGAATGCCGACCGGAGTTTTCAACGCCGGTCGGCATTTTTTTGCGTTGTACACGTCATTCACCATTCATGTTTTTAGCAGACGATAAAGCTTTTTTCACAACAGCTTGAAATAATTGTACAGTTTCTCGAAGTTGTTGATTATTACCTGTCAGATTTTAAACGAACCCAATCACAAATATTGCCGATAAAGCTTGGCAATATTCAGCACATTGTTAATACAAAAACCTATCCTGTCATACTTTTAAAGTATTTCAACCTCTCATTCCGTCATTTTATAAAGGATACTATGTCATTTTCTCAACTCGGCTTATCTGATGAATTACTCAAAGCGATTGCCGACCAAGGTTACGAAACTCCTACTCCGATTCAACGCCAAGCCATTCCAGAAGTGCTTGATGGACGCGACGTCCTTGCAGGCGCACAAACCGGCACCGGCAAAACCGCCAGCTTTACTTTACCGTTACTGCAATTGCTCACCGACCGCCCGACCACGCAAAAGCCGCGTCCGGTGCGGGTATTAATTTTGGTGTCGACCCGCGAGCTTGCCGCGCAGGTCTATGAAAGCGTCCAGCTGTATGGCAAACATTTACCACTGGTCGCCGAAGTTGTCTTTGGCGGCGTGAGTATTGTCCCGCAAATTAAACGCCTGCATCGTGGTGCAGATATTGTGGTGGCAACTCCCGGACGCTTGTTAGACCTTGCCAATCAGCGGCAGATCAATTTGTCGCGGGTGGAATATTTTGTTCTTGATGAAGCAGACCGAATGCTGGACATGGGCTTTATTGCCGATATTCGCAAAATTATTGCCATGTTGCCGAAAAAACGGCAAAACCTGCTGTTTTCAGCCACCTTTGCTGATGAGATTAAAACCCTGGCAGAACAGATTTTGCACAATCCCGCCCAGATTGAAGTCGCACAACGCAACACCACTGCCGATAATATTTCACAACTGATTTATCCGCTGAAACAGGAATATAAACGCGAATGTCTGTCGTATTTAATCGGCAGCAATAACTGGAAACAGGTACTGGTTTTTGTCCGCACCAAGCACGGCGCAGACCGGTTATGTAAACAATTGATGCTGGATGGAATTCGCTGCGCGGCATTGCATGGTAATAAAAGCCAGACTGCTCGAACTACCGCCTTGGAGAGTTTTAAATCGGGGAAAATTTCCTGTTTGGTCGCCACCGACATTGCGGCTCGCGGTTTGGATATTGAGCAATTGCCGCATGTGATTAATTTTGATTTGCCTGCGGTGCCGGAAGATTATGTGCATCGGATTGGCCGAACGGGCAGGGCAGGGTGTGATGGGGCGGCAATTTCACTGGTTTGCCCAGATGAAGCAAAATTGCTGTTTGCGATTGAAAAATTATTGAAGCGGCAAATTCCGCGTGTGGCTGATACCGGCTATGAAACAGTGGACTTAAAAGCCAGTGACAACGCTTCGGCCAAAAAAGTGGATCCCAGACCGCGACGTCATCAAAATCACAAAAAAGATCGCTTGAGCGGAAATCATCCGAACAAGCGTAAAACCGCATCTTCTACTCCGGCCCGCAAGCGCAGCCGCTAAGTCGTTTTAGATAGTTGCATCATGTTGGCAAGAAGGACTGACAATCTAAATCTTGCCAATATTGGCGCAATTATCAGACTGATTTTCTCTAAAGCGAGAAAAAAGCAGCGGCATAATGCAAGCTGCTGAAAGCTGTCCTCATTCTGCAATACCCGGCAAAGCTTGTGACAGTGACGGTACTTCTAAGGGATACCGCATTTTCAGAAATGCCCGTCAAAATAGCGGCTTTTTTAACATTCTCGGAACATTTCCGACATGAATCAAACAGCACTGCTAACTCCATTATCACCTCAAATTACGGAATTAATCACACGCCTCATTAAGCAAATCCTCTATGAAGATAGACGCAAGGCAGTAGGTGATGTTGTTCAAAGCCTGCTGGGCTGCAAAAGCCAGAATGGCCGAAGATGTATTCGGCTGGAATCGCCACACGGTTAAATTAGGGCAGAATAAATTTCGTACCAATATTCGTTGTATTAGCGATACCTCAAGCAGAGGCCTGTAAAGGATAGAAAAAAGATAATCGCAGTTTGTAAAATATATTCAACAGGTTATGAAATTTCATAGCCCGCAAAAGTCATTTCATCGTTACGGGCATTAAATTCAAGCGAAAGGCTGGTGGCGCAATTTTGGAGTCAAGTTGAGCCATTCGGTGTTTTTGTTTGTGGCTAAAAAGTACATTTTATAAAATCAGCACCTTAAAAAACTGTTTTTTAGTTTACCCAAAAACTCAGCGGTTGTTGGTTTTTTCTTGGCGCGGACTATTGCTCTGCGCAGGATCGAGTATTTTTTCTGTCTGTATCACAGTTATAAAAAAAGCAGATTTATTATGCGGTTGTTGCACAAGGTATAATGTTTGCTATCTGCGTTTTTACACGCTCAATCTTTTTTTTACTGTGCTGAAGGACATAAAGGGCAATGACACCACTTGAACAGCGTTTGCATCATTTTTTTACACTTTGGGGAAACTGGATATTTCGCGCACCTTATCTTTTGTTACTCACCCTGCTGCTGTTAGCAGGTTCTTCGGTTTTTTATACCATCAACCATTTAACCATTAATACCGATACCACAGAGTTAATCGCCCCGGAGGCGACTTTTCAAAAAAACCGCCGGACTTTTGAAAAAGCGTTTCCACAGGATGTCAATACACTGCTGCTAATGGTCGAATCGGACAGCCCGGAACTTACCAGCGGCGCAACCAGTCGTTTAAGCCGCTTGTTGCGGGAGGATCAGGAAAATTTTGAATCGGTTTATGTGCCGAATGAAAGTGACTTTTTTCGTCGCAACGGTTTGATGTATCTTAACTTGAAAGAGTTGCAGGATATTTCCGGCTCTTTGACCCAAGCACAGCCCTTTATCGGCAGACTGGCAGAAAACAATAGCTTGGAAGGATTGTTTGGAATTCTCGATGATGCCTTGACTAATTCAGGCAAAGCGAATGATTTGCCAATTGAGATCACCCCGCTGCTAAGCAAAATTCAACACACTTTGCATAAAGTTTTGAATAATGAAAACGACCTGTTGTCATGGCAGCAGTTGATGATGAAAAACAAAACCGAGTTGTCGGACCCCAAACGCAGTTTCATTATCGTCCGGCCCAAGTTTGATTTCAGTGAAATCATGCCTATTGAAAAACCGGTGACAAAACTCCGCGCCATGATTACCCAAATTCAGGATGCAAATCTGCCTCCGGTAAAAGTGTGGATGACCGGGGAAATCGGTTTGGAACATGATGAAATGGAAGGCATTAGTCAGGGCACATTTAATGCCTGCCTGTTTTCGTTAATCCCGGTCTGTTTGATTTTATTAACCGCATTTCGCTCCATTACTTTAATGTTAGCGACTTTTGTAACGATATTAATCGGCTCGATCTTTTGCGGATTTTTTGCGGCGGTGGTGGTAAAGGAACTAAATTTAATTTCAGTGGCTTTCAGTGTTTCCAATATCGGTTTGGGCGTTGAATATGCAATTCATTTTTGCCTGCGCTATCGGGACTATTTAAAAAAGAGCATCAGTAAAGAGCACGCAATACGTGGCACATTAATCGCTACCAGTCCATCGCTATTATTATGTGCCGCCACCACATCCATCGGCTTATATGCGTTTATTCCCACCGATTATCGCGGCATTTCCGAATTAGGTTTATTAGCCGGAAGCAGTTTATTTATCAGTTTATTTATTACCCTTACCCTATTACCTATTTTATTGCTGATTATTCCTAAACCGCATTTAAGGGACGAAGAATTAGGCAGAGACAAACTTACTCCCTCAATGCGCCGCCTGACTAGTATTCCCTTGCATTTTGCCAGACCGATTACTTACATCACTGCGGTATTAGCGATTGTCTCCGGTTTTTTGCTATTCAAATTAGTGGTGGACTTTAATCCGATTAATATCCGCGATCCCCATACTGAATCGGTAATTGCCTTTAAAGAACTGTTAAAAACCCAGGATACTTCGCCGATGACCTTGAGTGTGTTAGGAAATAGCCCGGCAAAAACCAAACAATTGCAGGAAAAAATCGAAAAGCTGGCAGTAGTGGATAAAACCGTGAGTTTATTTGATTTTGTCCCGGAAGATCAGGAGGAAAAACTGGCGTTAATGGACGATTTGAATCTGGTGATTGGTTCACAATCAATGAGTTTTCCGCCTTTGAAGCAGAATACCGACCCCAAAGCAGCGACAGAAAAACTGTTAAATACGATTAAAACCACTTTGCCAAATCGCAGCGACAAAGTAGAAATTGCCGCTTTAATGGCATTGCAGACTGAATTGCAGGGGTTGTTGACTGAGCTGAATAACAGAATGCAACCGAATCGGCAGCAGTTTATTGAAAAAGTTCAAACCAGTATCTTAGGCGGATTGCCGGTGGTGATGAATCAGTTATCGATGAGCTTACATGCCGATGAAATAAGCCTTGAGATGATACCGGCTGATTTAAAAGACCGCTGGTTAAGCAAAGAAGGTTTGTATCGGGTGCAGGTTTTTCCAAAACAGGATTTGAATGATCTAAAAAATCTGGAAGCTTTTATTACCGAAGTGCAAAGTGTGGAATCGAATATTACCGATTTACCGATTTTATTCTGGGAATCGATGAAAGAAGTGGTGAAAGCTTTTGAACAGGCTATTACTATCGCGATTGTGACTATTACCCTACTGTTATTAATCATGCGTCGCAATATAAAAGATACCTTGCTGGTTATTATCCCGTTGTTATTAGCCGGTTTATTTACCATGGGCAGCACGGCGCTAACCGGCACGCCGATTAATTTTGCCAATATTATTGCGTTACCATTGCTGTTAGGTCTGGGAGTTGATAACGGTATTCACATGCTGGAAAAACTGCGCCATCCAGTAAACGAAGAGCAAAATATTTATCAGTCCAGCACCGCCAGAGGAATTTTTTACGGTGCCCTGACCACCATTTCCAGCTTTGCCGGCTTGGCTTTTTCACCGCATCAGGGCGTGTCCAGCATGGGACTGGTAATTACCATCGGCATTTTCTGGATTATGATAGGCACGTTTGTAATTTTGCCGGCTTTGGGTAAACTGGTGTTTCAGGATAAATAACCGTTAAGTTAGGTCTACTGAAGTTTTAAGGTATAAAAAACCGTTTGTGGTGAGCCTGTCGAACCATGAACGGTTTTAGCCCTGGGCCAAGCCGGGTCGGAACGCTTAAGTCTTGCGTAATCCTCAAAAACTTAGGCTTAATCACTTAAGTTTGCCAAGCTGGGGAAAAATAATTTGCCACCCTGTCCTTCCACTATAGCCCGTAAAAACAGAATTACCCGAAAAATCAGCCTTCAACCAGAATGACTAAAAACCTTCGTTTATTTCTTTTTGCCTTATTGATTGTTGGCGCGTTTGCAGCGGCAATGACTGATAATTACGAAAAAAAACAGCAATCTGCTTTTTCCACCTGGCTGGATTGGCTGCTGGCGTTGCCATTAATCAGCGGTTACGCTGATTCACAAACCGAGAGCTTTTATGAACCGCAGTTTGCTAAAAAAAGTATTCTCAAAGCCAAGTACATTGTCGGGATTCATCCTTTGCATAATCCTAAACGCCTGTTTGAAGTTTACG
>CAIQWF010000061.1 GCA_903875455.1 uncultured Pseudomonadota bacterium | reverse complement strand
TATTGATTGAACGCATTTTTTGCAACTTTGCCTTGGATCTGAGTTTGATTAAATCGTCTTCATCTTATGAGGCACTTTGTAACTTCGGGGCTGTGTCTTGTTAAAACTGTCCGAAGTATTGTTAATTCGAGTGTCATTAAATGGAAAAGTAATAAATGCAGATTTCTTTGTTTATCTTTTTCAAAGCGGCAGTATTGTAAAAGAACAGGTTAAAAAATTATGCAAAGGCTCATCTAGGGAATTTCTTAATCAAACAATTCTTTCAAAAATAGTATTTCCCTTGCCATCATTAGAAGAACAAAATCAAATAGTTTCAATTATTGATGCTAAATTATCAATAATCGACCAACTCGACCAAACCCTAACCACCGCCCTACAACAAGCCGAAACCCTGCGCCAATCCATACTAAAAAAAGCCTTTTCCGGGCAATTAGTCCCACAAGACCCCAACGACGAACCCGCCAGCGCATTGTTAAAACGCATACAAGCTGAAAAAGCGGCTTTGATTCCATCTGTTAAGAAAAAAGGGAGAGAGAAGAGATAACATCCCTTAAAGGGATGTTATCTCTAGTTGCTGCTTATGCCTCATAAAAATACACCTCTCGTTGCGGGCGAGTTTTACCATTTCTTCAATCGCGCCAACACTCAGACTGATAAGCTGTTTTATCAGGAGCGTAATTACAGCCATTTTTTAAAACTATGGACAAATTACATGGACAAGCATTTTGAGGTCTGGAGTTATTGCTTGATAGCTAACCATTTTCATTTTTTGGTACGGGTTCGCGCTAATGAATCACCCTGTTTGGCAATGGAATCCTGGCGACGGTTTGCCATTAGCTATACACAAGCAATTAACAAACAGGAAAATCGGCGAGGCAGCCTGTTTCAGGAACACCCCAAACATTTACTGGTAAATTCAGAGACGCATTTATTGGCTTTGATTCGTTATATTCACCATAACCCAGTACATCATGGTGTAACTGAACAAATTGAAAGCTGGCGTTATAGTTCTTATTCGGCATTTTTTAGCGCAGCACCAAGTCGCATAATGCGTTTTGAAGTGATTGCCCTGTTTGGCAGTCTTGCTTCGTTTGAAGCTTTTCATCAGCAGGCAAATATTGATAATCAAGCGATTGATTATTGTTTAATTGAAAACTAAGAGCGAATCGAATAACAGGGATAACATCCCTTAAAGGGATGTTATCCCTAAACTTGAGAGTAACAAATGAGCGATGAATCCATCATTTCCAAAGTCTGGAGTTTCTGCACCACCTTACGCGATGACGGCGTAGGCTATGGCGATTATCTGGAACAACTGACCTATTTGATTTTTTTGAAAATGGCTTATGAATACAGCCAGCCACCGCATGAACGTAACATTGGCATTCCAACCATTTACAACTGGCAAAGCCTGACTTCAAAAAAAGGCGCGGCACTGGAAGGACATTATGTGATGCTGCTACGCGAATTGGGCAATAAACCAGGCTTGCTGGGACAGATTTTCACCAAGGCACAAAACAAGATTCAAGACCCGTCCAAGTTATCACGCCTGATTGATTTGATTGATGATACGGAATGGGTGTCTATGGGCGCAGATACCAAAGGCACCATTTACGAAGGCTTGCTGGAAAAAAACGCCGAAGACGTGAAATCCGGCGCAGGACAATATTTCACACCCCGCGCCTTGATTAAGGCAATGGTGACGTGTATGCGTCTTGAACCGAATACCACCATCGCTGACCCTGCCTGTGGTACCGGAGGTTTCTTTTTAGCGGCTTATGATTATCTGCAAGCCCATCACAAACTGGATAAAAAACAAAAAGAGTTTTTAAAACATAAAACCTTTTACGGCAATGAGATTGTTGCCAGTACGAGACGTTTATGCTTGATGAATATGGTGCTGCACAATATCGGTGAAATTGACGGTGAAAGTCTTGTTTCATCAAACGATGCGTTGGTGACTTCTTCACCGTATTCAGTGGATGTGGTGTTAGCTAATCCGCCGTTTGGCAAAAAAAGCAGCATGACCTTTACCAACGAAGAAGGCGAACAGGAAAAAGAAAACCTGACCTATAACCGTCAGGATTTTTGGGCAACCACCTCAAACAAACAGCTTAATTTTGTCCAGCATATTCGCAGTATGCTAAAAAGCACCGGTCGGGCGGCGGTAGTTGTGCCGGATAACGTGTTATTTGAAGGCGGTGCGGGGGAGACAGTTCGTAAAAAACTGCTGGAAACCACTGAGCTGCATACCATATTGCGATTGCCTACCGGTATTTTTTATGCCAATGGTGTGAAAGCCAATGTGCTGTTTTTTGATAATCATGCTGCCAGTCCAACTCCCTGGACAAAAGAGGTCTGGTATTACGATTACCGCACCAATATTCATCACACCCTAAAAAAGAAACCGCTACGTTTTGAAGACTTAGCCGATTTTATTGCCTGTTATCAGCCTGAAAATCGCCACCAACGCATTGAAACATGGCACGAGCAAGACAACCCGGAAGGACGCTGGCGCAAGTTCAGTTATGAGCAAATTATCGCCCGCGATAAAACCAGTCTGGATATTTTTTGGTTAAAAGACAAATCACTGGCTGATTTGGATAATTTACCCGAACCTGATGATTTAGCGGCTGAGATTGTTGAAAATTTGGAAGCAGGATTAAGTTGTTTTCGTGAAATAGCGGCGGCGTTGAGTGATTGAAAAACTCAAAGCTAATAGCCATTAAGCTTGTAGTAAATGTATTTAAAAACCTTACAGGCAATAAAAAACCCGCAACCGTTGCCAGTTATGGGCTTTGTGTACTTCTTTGAATCTCAAAAAATCTGTGTATGGCGGAGAGGCAGGGATTCGAACCCTGGGAGGGTTTCCCCTCAACGGTTTTCAAGACCGCCGCTTTCGGCCGCTCAGCCACCTCTCCGTAAAGAATGCGCATTGTACCTATGTTTTTTAAAACTGACTAGTCAAAATTTAAAAAAACGCCATAAAAGTGAGAAAACAAAAAAGCGCACCAGTTTTTTATTGATGCGCTTTATAGTTTTAATGTTTGGTATTTTTTCAATAGCTAAGGCAATTTCACTGCAAGCCGACACAGATACATCAAGCACTTTAACCCCGCCGCATTCAACCCAGCTTAATAAAGCCACTTTTGCTTTTGCCATCCAAAAAATAACAGCTTTCTACAATCATGAAGGCGGCGGTAATGAGCGCGTGGTTATTTTGCTGTAAAAATTTGATTGCGTATTGATGCAATTTATCACGGCGAATATACAACGCAACTAAAAATCTGGTATCAACAATCAGCATTTTGGCTAAACCGTGCTTTGAGTAATTGTTTGGCGACGGTTGTTAGCAAGTTTTCGAAGGCTAGTCGGATAGTTTCATTAATGTTCTAAATGTTTGACTTGTTTGGCAAACCACTGTAAAAACCCAGTCGCAGTTTACAACGGCGGCATATCGCTCATATCCATAAACACTTGCCCTGTTTTTGGATAAAGTTCCGCCACTTTTTTTAACAGCGTACTTTTACCGATACCTGCATTGCCGGATACCGCAAACACCGCGCCGTGCTTGGCCTTAACCAAGTTTTCAATTTCCTGTAACTGTGATTCCCGTCCGGTAAATTTGAGCGGCATAAATATCTCAATGCGTTTATTTAAAATAGAAATTTTACCCTATACGCTAAGCGGGCAACTGCGAGGTGATTTTTGGAATAATCAACAACAGCATAAACAGCGGAGCCAAACCAATCAGCAATGGCGGAACCAAAAGAAAATGCGCAAAACTTTGCGAAATCCGCCGCTGCAATTGATAGGCGGTGCGGGCAATCCATTGGCGGATAGTTTCAACCACCCGGCTTAACCAATCCAACGGAATCAACAACGCAAAACCAAATCCCACCGCCATTAAAATCAGCGAATAGACAATCGCCACCGCCGCAGTCAAAGGTTTCAGCAACAAATGCGTGTCGGCAACAAAATCAAATAACCGCCCCGCGCCCTGCAAAAAAATGCCTTTCACCGTTTTAAACGCACCATCACCGTCAAAAAAATCCCCAACATCACCGCCAAAACCGTCTAATGTGTCACTCGACAACTTTGGAAACAATAACGAACCCAGCAATAACGGCGACAATAACAGCAGCCAAACCGGGCGAAACAGAAACGCGCTTAAACTTTCATCTATACGGTAGCTCTGGTTTTTCATGGCGTTGAGAAGATATTCGCGAAGCCAGTCAGTCAGCTTTGCCAACCAATCAAAAACTATCCCGGCGTAAAAAATCACGCTAATCAGCAACAACACCAACGAATAAACACAGGCCACCGGAAACAGCACAGGCTTCAATAACCAATGCTCACGCGCCCAATAATAGCTGATGCTATCTAACGCATTAAAATACGCCTGCCCGACAGCTGAGAAAATCCCGGCGTTCATTGATCCGCCTTAAAATGCAGTTTAACTTTCAGCACAGGTTGATAGATTGTGGCGCAGCTAATCATTCGGCTTTTCTCTGTCTTGGGGCTTAAGAGCGTATTTTAAAAATGGTAGGAGCGTCTCCTAGACGCGAAAATCAGCGTTTCCTAACCACATTGGGACAATCTAAACTTGGTTTGTCGCATCTTAAGAGATGCTCCTACGCTCTTTGCGAACTGATTTGAATATTCTTCTAAATGAAGGGCAGCGAATCATTGCCATTGACGGGGAAACTTGCAAATAATTCGCCTGAGAAATCAGAAACGGCATTGAACCGCAATACCGTTTCTGCAAAGTTTCAATTTAACGCAAATTAACCGCCAAACGACAAATTCAATAGTTCATTGTCGAGTTTACCGGCGCGGAAACTGTTGCCGGATTCCACCGCCGTGACAATCACGCTGGCAGGACTGAACAACATGCCGTCAATTTTAAAGAAATCATATTTGCACTCTTTAAAAATCTGCGCAAACGGCTTGCCGTAATCTTTGGAAGTGGAACTGGGCAATTCACGCGCCAGTTTTTCAGCCGCTTCATCACTGCCTTTCACAAACAAATGCACTTGTCCGGCGAATAAAATTGCATCATTGGTGCGTCCCATCGCCTGAACAAAATCAGGATGCGGCGGACAAATTGGGGCACTGCCGCTGCCGTCGACAATATTTTCCAGTGGAAAATGCAATTCATGCGCTTTGTGAATCGCCACTTCCAAAACCCGGCCAACCACGTGCACACATCCGGCTAAACTGCTGGTTGGGGTGACAATAATGGTCAAGTTTTCAGGTGACACGCCACAGGCAGTGGCCACTTTCTCGACAATTTCCAGCGGTGGCAGTTTGTCGTTTTCAATCACTAAAACCGTTTTATCGTTGCTGTCACGGTAATCCAGTTCTTTGTATAACTCTTCCACCGGAACCGTTACGCCGTCTTTGGTTTTGGTCGCCATTGACCGGGCCGGACCTGAGCCGAGGGCGTAATATTTTTCGTGGGATAAACTCCAGCCTGCATATTGGCTGCCTAAACACGCTAACACCGGGTTGCCGGTGTGAACATTGATGGTCAGCGGCCATTTTTCGGTATAAGCGCTTTGCGAAATCGAAACCGTGCCCATTCCCCCCAGACAAATTTCAGTGATAATCCGTCCGGCTTCCAGACCGCCCGCTGCCTTGATGCCTGCATCTATCAAGGTGCAGCCATTGTCCAGCTTTTGCACATTAAGGCGCAATTTGTCGGCATTATCGAGTAATTGTTGAACTAAAGGTTGAGTCAGTTTATTAACGCTGGCTTTATATTGCATCATTTTTTAAATTGAAAAAGTTGAAAGAAAAGATTTTTTTAACTGTAAATCGGTTGATAATTCTACTAAATTTTTACCGCTGGCAATAATACTGCAAATCGGTTGCTGCGGGTTAATCATTGCACCGGTTGTCGGAATATCAACATAACCGTCCGGCCATTGAATTTCTGCCGAAATCTGGATTTGGGCTGGGGCATAAACAATCTGATAAAGCCTAAAACACCCGGTTTTAAAATCGGCATTGCTGAATTTGCCCTGACAAGCCTCAATATGTGCCGTGAATAAAGCCCCATCATAAAGCTGCATACTGGCAGAAGGACGCGGATTAATTTCCAGTACATAACAGATATCATCCGCCAGGATAAAATCCAGACTGTTTAAGCCACGCAAGCCGTAACACTCGGTGAGTTGATTAATCCAGTCCGTTAAAATTTGCTGCTGTGTTAAAGAAAGTTCTGCCTGATTGAGAATGGCGGCGAATACAAACGGCTGGTTAGTAAAAGAAGTTACGAGCTGTTGATTGTAGCCAATCACTTGCGCTTGTGTGCCATCCGCTAAAAACAAGACCGACAAAGCTTTGCCGTTGAGATATCGCTGGTAATAATACGCGGCTTCTAAATAAGCGGAGGAGTTTTTGGTTAAATGCTGAATATTGACTCCGCCCTGACTCTGCTCCGGCTTGATAAGCCAGCCTTCACAATCGTCTGGAGCAGTAAAGCGCACTTCGGGATAGTTGATGTTGAGTTGCCGCAAGCGCTGGAAAAAATCGCGCTTGTTATGCAAAGCTATAAAATTTTCTGGATGATTGCCTAGAATCTGAAAATGCCCGGCTAAAAAAATCAGGCTATCGCTGTGCTGCTCAAAACCGCTGCCGTAAACAACTTGGCTAATTCCCTGTTGTTTGAAAAACTCGATGGCAGGAGTTAAGTCTGCAACAGCTAATGATTTAACCTGACGATATTGCTCAGCTAATTTCTGTGTGTCCTGGTCGCCGTAACAATCAATCACTACAGGACTAAATCCTGAGTTTCGGGCGGCTTGCGCCAACATGCGGGCGTGTGTGGCAATAATCAGCAATTTATCCAGTTCCACGCCCGCAATCAGCGATTTTTAATCCTTAAAAAACTTAAAAGTTGATATTAAGATTTGTCATCCAGACGCTGTTATTTAAATCCGCTTTACCTGCTCTGCGCCACACATGTTGCTCTAAATACCCGCTTTCAATTTGAAATTCAGGCGCGAAACGATAGCCAATTCCTATGTAACCGCGATTCTGGTTCAAACCTGCCTGTAATTGGGCATCATCGGAATTGTCATTAAAATTTACAAATATTTCTTCAGAGGCAATAATTGACCAAGATGAAAATTCAGGAATCAAATACTCAAAACGGAAACGGGTACGCCAGCGAATACTCGGATCAGATTTACCCGACATAAACCGCTGTTCCAGTCGATTGCGCATTTCCCAGATAAATTGTTTATCGTCGGTCATATCTTTCCAGGTCAAACCTTGCCAGATCCGATTTTCAATACCGTATTTGTCCAAATATCTGCCATTTTTGTCTTTAAGCGCATCTGCGGACATTAAGTAACCGGCCCAAATTGTCAGCTGTGGCGTAATGGCCCAACCGATTGCCGGTCTGATCATCATCGAGGTTAAATGCGAAGTGTCATCACCGATACGCGGCTGGAACTCTAAAAAACCGCGCAGCTGTTCACCCAATTTGACATTGATGTTGATTGGCACCCAGGTTTGAAAGTCCGTGTTATCGCCTGCTTGTGCTCCCGCGCTAACTGTTAATGCCGCTGCCATGACAGCTGCCGAACTAAGTCGATGCAATATTTTTTTTGATAGTTTCATTTCATATACTACGATAGCTAAAATGTGAAAAATTGTTACAAATTTATGACAAGTATAGCTGTTATCGGATAAAACGAAACCATCAATAGTTTTTTTAGAATACGACTAAATGCTTAACCGAATTCCAACCCAGCCCGCACGCGGTGCACCGGGCGAAACAAAACGCCCGTCATTATATTCAGGCCCTAATAAATCACTGGCATTGCCATAAACTCCAAAAGAGTTATATTTATGGTCGAACAAATTATTCACCCGCGCGAAAATCGTAAAATGCGGGTCGAGTTTTATTTCGGTGCGTAAGTTAAATAACCAATAACCGGCTAATTGACTGGTACTATTCGCCTCATCACCGCGTAAATATTGTGCGCCGTTATAAAGTCCATCCACAGTTAAAGAAGCTTTTTTCCACAATTCCACGCCCAGTGAAGCTTTAAAAATATGTTCCGGCAAACCTGGAATCCGACTTCCCGACAATACCGTAATCGGCAGGCTGTTATCCAACGGATTTTGGTTTACAAAACTGCTTTTAAACCGCGCATTCAAATAAGTGTAATTGGTGGAAAAATGCCAGTCGTCAATAGTGCTGAATAATCCTGAATAGTTTGCACTCAACCCTGCTTCAATTCCATGCCGACGGGTTTGGCCGACATTGCTGAAATAGCCGTTGCTGATGCTAACACCGTTGTGATTGAAAATAATGTCGTTAAAATTCGTGGTACGGAAATAGCCCAAATTCCACTGTCCATCCAGTTTAGGAAATAACGGTTTCAACGCACCGCGTATGCCGGTTTCCCAGGTTTTTGCCACCACTTGCGCTAACGGCGGATCGGCTAAAAACGCATTCGGTAATTTACACGGATCATTCGGGTCGGCACAGCTTAATTCCATTGCGGTCGGCGCACGCGCGGATTCGCTGTAATTGCCGAAAAAAGTAAAAGCGGGATGCAGTTGATAGGTAAATCCGGCGGAAGGATTGAAACGCTCAAAACTATGTTTGCCGCTAAGCTTATCTTCACCGTCAATAAACTGGTTTCTTAATTCCAGCGTGGTGTGATTGTAGCGTCCGGCAACCGTCATGGTCAGCGCGTCAGTGATGGAAAAACTGTCGCTGAAATACGCACTGTAAGTATCACTGTTGGTGTTTAAACGCACTCGGTCAGCTTTAGTTAAAATATCACTGCCCACCGTGCCACGATTTGCGGTTAAGCTGGCTAATTCGGTATCCTGGGAAAAATGCACGTTCGCGCTGTCATAGCTTGCACCAACGGTTAAATTGTTTTGATGTCCGAATATCGCCTGTGAAAACGCACCTTGCAATGAACCGCCCTGGCTGCGCATATTGGTCTGGCTGTGGTTGTTAATTGCGCCTTCCACCGCATCACTGGCAGCAATTTGATTGTCATTTATATCCATGGCAACACTGTCATTTGAGTCGCACAATAACGTATCATCGAAACTGCAATTATCAAAATCACCGGTATCGCCATTAAAAGAACGCATTTTGTTTTGGCGGAAATAAGCATTGGCACTCAGTTTGATTTTATCTGTGACTGCATAACTGCCGGCAATTTCAGAGAAAAACATTCGTGTGATAGTGCGGTCGGGATAGGTAAAAACGGCGGTGTGTGATTGGTCGAAAAGTTGAATCGGCACGGGGCCGTTGCCTTTCATTTTGTTATCGTTGGAAGCGATGGTGACATCCAGATTGGCTTTGTCATTACGCCAACTGAAACTGCCCAAGATTTGTTTTGCCGCTGTGCCAGAATGATCGCGCCAGCCGTCTTCGTTGAAATTTCGCAAATCCAGAAAATAACCGAATGTGCCGTTATTCCAGCCGCTGGTTAGTTCTTCGCTATGCCGTCCCCACGAACCGCCGGACACCTCAAACTGATGCAGGGGATTTTGGCCAAAGTCAAAACCGGTTTTGGTACGCAGCGAAATCGCACCGCCCAAAGTATTTAATCCATACACCGGATTCGAGCCACCGTGTAATTCCATGCTTTGAATCGCACCGGGCGGCAATAAATCCCAGTTCACCGAATCGCCAAACGGCTCATTAAAGCGCACGCCGTTGACGTACATTGACAGACCTTGCGGCATTCCCATCATCGGCGAGGCGACAAAACCGCGATAATAAATATCCGGTTGCAGCGGGTTACTTTGCGCTTCATTGATATGCACACTGCCTAAATACTGATTCATATAATCCGCAGGCGTTGTCATTATTTGCGCTTTTTTCAGTTGCTCAGCCGAAACTTTTTGCACCGGCGTAGGGACTTTATTAATTTCAACATCGCTGCCTTTTAAAGGCGTAGAACTGATGACTTCTACTTCATCCAACTCCACTACAGACTCTTCAGTAGCCGCCATGACTGATGAAAAAGCACATAAGCCGATTAAATAAAGTGTGGTCTGCGATAGTGTTTTCATAAAATCCTTTCCTTTGCGAATAATCCGCAGATTTTAGAAAAAAAATAATATCGGCAATAGTTCAGGTGATAAAAAAGGAAAAAATCCTGATCGCCTTATCTTCTGATAACTGGCTAAAATAGCGGGCAGAAAAGCCTGCCACCTAAAAATCAATTTTCTGCATGAGTTTACGTTACCAAATCCACTTAAGAATTTTATTAACCTTGTTAATCGTGTTGAGTTTAGGCGGTGCAACTCTTGTGTTGCAAGCCCGCCAGTCGGTTGCCAAAGAAGTGCAGTCATCAGTGCAACTGGCAGTGCAACTGATAAAGCTCAGCCTTAGCAAAATTCCTGATAGCCAGATTGACAATACGGTCTGGTTACGCGAAATCACCTCCCTGAAGGAAACCGAAGACTTAACCATTCAGCTCAAAGGCTGGTCAGGACAACGACTGCAAGCAACAAAACCCCGGCATTTAGACCAGACTCAGACTCCAGACTGGTTTGTGTGGCTGGTTGCAAATCCTTATCCGCCAGTGAGTTACTCACTGAATACTTCAGACTATAAAACGGTACAGGTCATCATTAACGCCAATGCTTCTGACGAAATTCATGAAGCCTGGCAGGAAACCAAAGTGTTTTTTGGGGTGATTTTGTTACTGAGTAGCGGTTTGTTCTTGGCGGTGAATGTGATTTTTCGGCAGGTCTTGCAAACGGTGGAAACTATTTTAAAAAATCTGACTGAAATTGAAACAGAAAACTATCAAAACCCGTTGCCGCATTTTGCCATTACTGAATTTCAGCGCATCGCCCAAGCGATTAATCATCTCACCTCCACTTTGCACAAAGCCCGGCAGGAAAACAACCGCCTGACCTTGCATTCTCTGGAAATTGAGGAAGAACAACGCCAAACCCTGGCGCAGGAATTACATGATGAGCTGGGGCAATCTATCACCGCAATTAAAGTAATGGCAGTGACCGGGAAAAAGACGGCTGGAAATCAATCTGAAATTTATCAAAATATTATCAAGGTTTGCGATCATTTAGTGATGGTGGTGCGCTCAATGATGAAAAATCTGCATCCGTTGATTTTGACTGAACTGGGCTTAAGCGCGTCATTACATGATTTAATTTCGCATTGGCAGACTAGAACAGCTGATCTGAAAATATCGCTGTCATGCGATGAAGAGGTGGATGCCATTGAGATAAAGAAAACGATTCAGGTTTTTAGAATGGTGCAGGAAGCCATCACCAACACAGTGCGTCATGCTCAAGCGAAAAATCTGTTAATCTCTCTTTCCATGCACGGCACGACTCAAAAAAGTTTAGAGCTTGTATTTGCAGATAACGGTGTCGGCTGTGAATTGCCAAGTTTAAGTTTAGGGTTTGGTTTGCTGGGAATGCAGGCAAGGGTGAAAAGTTTAAACGGCAATATGCAGATCGTGACGGCGAAAAATCAGGGCATGAAAATTAATATCAACATTCCCTGCCCTGCCAAAGTTGAAAATTCAGTGATGCCAATAAGATGACCGATAAAATAAAAGTTTTGCTGGTTGATGACCATGCGGTAGTTCGCGCCGGCTTTCGGCTGTTATTGGCATCCGATGAAAAGATTATCGTAGTAGCGGAAGCCGAACGCGCTGAACAGGCTTTGATGCTGTATGGCGAATATCAACCGGATATTGTTATCACCGATTTATCCATGCCCGGTATTGGCGGACTGGAGTATATTCGCCGTCTGAAACAGCGTGACGGGCAAGCAAAAGTTCTGGTTTTCAGCATTCATGATGAAGCAGTTTATGTGGAAAGAGCCATCAATGGCGGGGCAATGGGTTATATCACCAAAAACAGCGCCGCTGAAATTATGCTGGAAGCGATTTATGAGATTGCCAAAGGGAATTCGTATATAGAAGCAGGCTTGCTTGCAGAAAAGAATTTGCCCGCCGAAGAAATGACCCCGCAAGCGATTCTGAATAGTTTATCTGCCCGCGAGTTCGACATTTTTTGCTTGCTGGCCAAGGGGTTAACTGCGCATGAAATTTCCGAGCAACTTTGCTTAAGCTATAAAACCATTGCCAATTACAGCACCCAAATTAAAAACAAATTCAAGGTCGGCAGTGTGGTGGAACTGGCGCATATTGCCATTGCTTTAGGAATCGGCTGAGCTTTAAGCTAACTCCTTGCCAGCTCTTGCTCTCTTGCAGCCATCATTTTTTCCATAATCGGCATAAAAATAATTTCCATCGCCAAACCCATTTTGCCGCCGGGAACCACAATGGTGTTGCGGCGTGACATAAAAGAATCATGCAGCATCGCCAGCAAATAAGGAAAATCGGTGTTAAATTTGCGGGTGTCTTTAAAACGGATCACCACAAAACTTTCATCCGCATTTGGAATATCACGAGCGGTAAACGGATTGGAAGTATCCACCGTCGGCACGCGCTGAAAGTTGATGTCGGTGCGGGAAAACTGCGGAGTAATGACATTCACATAATCATTCATCCGCCGCAAAATGGTTTCGGCCACTTCATCACGGTTATAGCCGCGCTCGGCCGTGTCGCGGTGAATTTTCTGAATCCATTCCAGATTCACAATCGGCACCACTCCAATCAGCAAATCGGCATAACGTGCCACATCCACGGTATCGGTTTTAACGGCCCCATGTAAACCTTCATAAAACAACAAATCACTGTTGGCAGGAATCGGCTCCCATTCGGTACAGGTGCCAACCGCTTGTTTAAAATACTGCTCTTCGGCTAATGAATGAATGTAATGCCGCAACCGTCCACTACCGTCTTCACCGTATTGCCGGAACAAGTTTTCCAGTTCATCCAGCAGATTGGCATCCGGAGAAAAATGACTGAAATGTCGCCGTTCCTGCAAGGCTTTTTTAATTTCCTCCCGCATTTGCGCCCGGTCATAACGATGATAACTATCGCCTTCGATAAACGTGGGATTAATCCGTAAGCGTTTAAAAATGTGCTTGAAGGCATTTTTTACCGAGGTTGTGCCAGCACCTGAAGAACCAGTGATAGCAATAACGGGATGTTTTTTGGACATGGCAGACTCCTGAGAGACCCTCGGCAGGGCATGATGTTAAACAGAGACTTAAGCTAAGCCGCCTTCATAAAACTCTGGGCAATAAAAATCAGATGGGAAAATTCTTGGCAATATTAGAACACAGATTGAAACTTGGAGTATTATAACCAAAAGTTAATATAGCTAATGAAATACATAAGGGCTAAGTGAGGATATTATGATGGTAAATGCAACTTTGCGGCAATTTAAAGTGTTTGAAATGGTGGCGCGACATTTGAGCTTTACCCGTGCCGCTGAAGAGTTGTTTCTCACTCAGCCTGCGGTATCCATGCAAATCAAACAGCTTGAGGACAACTTGGGTTTGGTGTTGTTTGAACGTTTGGGACGCAAAATCTATTTAACCGAAGCAGGAAAAGAAATTTATCGCCTGAGTCGTGAAATTACTATCAAACTGGAAGAAACCGCCTCGGTGATTGATGAGATGAAAGGTTCCGAAGGTGGCCATCTAGTCGTGTCAGTGGCAAGCACGGTGCAATATTTTGCCATCCGCTTGTTAGCCGGTTTTCGCCAGCATTATCCTAATGTGAATCTGAGTTTAAAAGTCACCAACCGGAAAAAACTGCTGCAATTGCTGGAACAGAACGAAACCGACATTGTGCTGATGGGAACGCCACCAGAAAATTGCGATTTGAAGTATGAGTTTTTACTGGATAATCCTTTGGTGATTATCGCTCCGCCCAATCACCCTTTGCAAAATCAAAAAAACATCAGTCTGGAAACCTTGAAAAATCACACTTTTTTGATGCGTGAACAAGGTTCGGGCACCCGCACTTCGGTGGAAAAATTTTTTGCCGAGCGCGGAATCAGCGTTTCAGCCAGCATGGAGATGAATAACAACAGTGCGATTAAATTAGGGGTGGAAACAGGGCTGGGGCTGGGAATCGTTTCAAGTCACACCATTGATACAGAACTTGAATCAGGACGGCTGATCGTTCTGGATGTGGAGGAGTTTCCGTTAATGCGTAAATGGTATATGGTGCGGCGTGAAGGAAAACGCCTGTCGGCGATGGGCTGTGCTTTTGAGGAGTTTGTCAGAAGCGAAAAGCAGCGTTTTGTCAGAATAGCGTAAAAATGCCAGTTGCGTGACTTTTTTAGGACTGCCAATTTATCTTGCCAACCGCTGCCGATGCAGAGAAATCTGCTTAATCTGGAGTTTTAAAATCATGCCAAAAAAATTTATTCAAAAATATCTTCCTCATGCTGACGCAATAAAAAAGCATAAAAATTTGCAATTTTTGGGAGACAAGCTGCATCAGTCGGACTTGTGGCATTTGAACCGGCACTCTGTGTCTCTGGCGTTTGCGGTGGGTCTGTTTTGTGCCTGGATTCCAACGCCGGGGCAGATGGCAATTGCCGCCACAGCGGCGTTATATTTTCGCGCCAATTTGCCGATTTCGGTGGTGCTGGTCTGGCTGACCAATCCAATCACCATGCCGCCGTTGTTTTATTTTGCCTATCGGGTGGGATTGGTGTTTTTGGATTATCCACCGCCGGCTGCCGATTTTGTGTTTTCGCTGGAAGGCATTTTAAACGGGGTAGGCGACATTGGCGGAATATTTTTGTATGGCTGTTTTGTTTGCGCGGTGATTTCGGCAGTCCTGGGTTATTTGGGAATTCAGTTATTTTGGCGTTATCACGTGGCCAAACAATGGCTGGAAAGATTAGTGAAACGGCGGATTAAGAAAACTTAAAAACAGGGGATACACTTCGTCAGTGTTAATCAGTGAATATAGACCCGGGTTTGAGTGCTGACTTTGGTGAACAGTTCTATCACATCCGCATTTTTCATCCGCACACAGCCATGCGACTCTGGCGTACCTTGCAATAAATGATCCGGGGTGCCGTGAATATAAATAAACCGCCAGGAAGTATCAACCTTGCCGTAGCGATTTTTATGCGGCTCCAAACCTCCCAGCCACAAAATCCGGCTTAAAATCCAATCGCGCTCCGGGAATTGCTGCGCCAGTTCTGCACTGTAAATTTCACCGGTGGCGCGTCTGCCAATAAACACACTGTTCATCGGTTTTCCATCGCCAATCTTGGCTCTGATTCGGTGCCAACCGGTTGGCGTACAACCGCTGCCCATTTGTTCACCGGCACCGTTTTTGGCGGTTGAAACCGGATAAGTGCAGATAACTTTTCCCTCCTGAATCACAGCAAGTTGTTGGTTGGCGATGGAAATATCTAAATAGTTTTCAGTTAAAGCTGTCATGGAGTCCTCGGTTTGAAAAGATAAAGCTACGCTTGCGGTTCGTGTTGCTGTAAAGCCCATAATACATGCTCACGCACTAATTCAGACGGATGATGTTGTTTTTCCAGTAAAGTCTGTTTCACTTCGCTGCTGGATTTTGCATTTCCCAGCGCCACCGCGATATTGCGTAACCAGCGTTCATGGCCAATCCGCCGAATGGCAGAGCCTTCCATTTTTTTCAAAAACTCGTTTTCATCCCAGGAAAAAGCGGCAATTAATTGCATACTGTTTAAATTGTAGCGCGGATTAAAATCCGTTTCTTTCGATAGTTTCGCAAACCGGTTCCACGGGCAAATTAACTGACAATCATCGCAGCCATAAATCCGGTTGCCGATTAACGGACGGAATTCGACTGGAATAGAGCTGTGCAATTCAATGGTCAAATAGGAAATACACCGCCGCGCGTCCACCTGATAAGGCGCAACTATTGCTTGTGTCGGGCAAATATCCAGACAAGCAGTACACTTCCCGCAATGAGATTCTGTCGGTTTATCGGCAGGTAAGGCTAAATCGGTATAAATTTCGCCTAAAAAAAACCAGGAACCGGCCTGGCGATTAATTAAATTGGAATGTTTACCAATCCAGCCTAATCCGGCTTTTTCGGCAATGGCTTTTTCCAGAACCGGGGCGCTATCGACAAAAGCCCGATAACCAAACGCGCCTATTTCAGCCTGAATTTTTTCCGCTAAAGTTTGCAAACGATTCCGCAATACTTTGTGATAATCACGCCCTAAAGCATAGCGGGAAATAAAAGCGGCCAGCGGATTATTCAAAATGGCTTCACTATTAATCGCAGGTTCGGGCAAATAATCCATTCGCACTGAAATAATACTGCGGGTACCTTCCTGCAATAATTGCGGCTGACTGCGTTTTAAGCCGTGTTTGTGCATATAATCCATTTCGCCGTGAAAACCTTTATTTATCCAATCGTGCAAATGATTTTCCGCAGCGTTTAATTCAATATCGCTAATTCCGACCTGCGAAAAACCTAATTCTTTCCCCCATTGTTTTATTAATAAAGGCAACTCGGTTAAAATGTCAGGGTTTAAATCAGTCATGGTTTATCAAAACACAAAAAATAATTCCGCTATTTTATCGAATCCGATGCCAAACTTACCGACTAAATTATATACCGCGCAGCAATCACGCGAATTAGATCGAATTGCGATTGCCGAATTTGGTATTGCCGGAATTTCCTTGATGCAAAAAGCCGCCAATGCAGTTTGGAAAGAGATTTGTGAACGTTGGTCAAGCGTTTCAAGCATTATCGTGTTTTGTGGTGCAGGCAATAATGCCGGAGATGGTTATCTGGTCGCAACTTTGGCTTTACAAGCCGGTTTGAAAGTAAAAGTTTATAGTTTGAGCGAACTGAAAAACCTCAGCGGTGATACCTTAAAAGCTTGTCAGACCTATCAGAAAGCCGGAGGCAAAATTAAGCGTTTTTCTCCGCCTTTTAAGCAGCCACCGGAATTAATTGTCGATGCGTTATTTGGCACCGGATTGAGTCGTGATGTTAGCGGTGATTATGCGCAAGCCGTGCAGGCAATTAACAACTGCGCATGTCCGGTGATTGCAGTTGATATTCCCACCGGTTTAAATGCCGATGCCGGCAGAATCATGGCCAATGCCGTTAAAGCTGATGTTACCGTGACCTTTATTGCCTTGAAACAAGGCTTGTTCACCGCTGATGCTTCCGAACAATGCGGCGAAATTGTGTTTGCTGATTTAGACGTTCCAACCGAGGTGTTTGCGACCGTTCCGCACAGCGCCGAACGTTTAGCCGAGTTTGTGTTGCCGCGCCGACATCGTAACGCCCATAAAGGCAGTTTTGGCCATTTGTTAGTGATTGGCGGCGAAATTGGTTTTTCCGGTGCGGCACGCTTAGCCGCCGAAGCGGGATTGCGCAGTGGTGCAGGTTTGGTTAGCGTTGCCACTCGTGCAGTTCATGCCGGCTTATTGAATGCCGGGCGGTTTGAATTAATGTGCCATCCAGCCGAGGCTGTCTCTGAACTCAAACCGTTATTAAATAAAGCCAACGTGATTGTGTTGGGGCCTGGCTTGGGGCAACAGGCTTGGGGTCAGGAACTGTTTGCTGCCGCCATTTTACAGCCGCAACCTTTAGTGATTGATGCAGATGGTTTAAATTTACTCGCCAATTATCCAAATTATCACTATCACTCTAACCGGATTTTAACCCCCCATCCTGGTGAGGCTGCGCGTTTGCTAAAATGCAGCACCGCAGAAATTAATGCCGACCGTTTTGCAGCGGTGAAAGAAATTCAGGGCATTTATGGTGGAATAGTAGTGTTAAAAGGCGCAGGAACCCTAATTTTCGATGGCAAGGACATCTTTGTATCAACCACCGGCAACCCAGGTATGGCATCGGGCGGCATGGGTGATGTGTTGGCAGGAATTATCGGCGGATTGCTGGCACAAGGTTTTTCACCGGCACAAGCAACAAAAACTGGCGTTTATTTACACGGGGCAGCCGCTGATTTCGCCGCCGCAGAGCAAGGCGAACGTGGTTTGTTAGCCAGTGATTTAATGCCTTTTATCAGGAAATTGATCAATTGAAATTTGAATTAAAAACAGTCGCAGACACAGAAAATTTAGGGGCGAAATTATGGGAAATTCTGCCGCCTAAAAGTCTGATATTTTTAAATGGCGAATTAGGTGCAGGCAAAACCACCTTGGTGC
>CAIQWF010000060.1 GCA_903875455.1 uncultured Pseudomonadota bacterium | reverse complement strand
GTGAAGTTCCTGTAAAACGGCTTCCGATGTTGTTTTTGCAAATTTCAATTTTTTACATTCTAAAATAGAAAAAATACGTTAAATTTTACACCTAAAAACTTTTGCTAAATTACTTATCTAGTTATCCACTTAATAAACTTTAAAAAAGGAACTTTATGTCCAAAGCCAAACTGACCTTGACCCGGCTTGAAAACCTGTTGCTAACTGCTTGCGATGATTTACGCGGCAATATGGATGCCAGCGAATACAAGGAATACATTTTTGGCATGTTATTTTTAAAACGCGCCAGTGATTTGTTTGACCAACGCCGCCAGGAGTTAAGCAAAAAATTCAAAGCGCAGGGCATGGCTGAGGACGACATTAAAACGGAGTTGGAAGATTCAGACCATTATTCAGGCAAGTATTTTTTTGTGCCGAAAAATGCCCGTTGGAATGAGGGCTGGACAGAGGAAAAACACACCGATTACGGCAAACAACTTATTCAGCATCCTGCCTTAAAACATGTCAAGGATAACGTCGGTTCAGCCCTGAACAAAGCATTGGAAGCCATTGAAGATGCCAATATTGATGCCTTGCAGGATGTGTTACGCGGGATTAATTTCAACCGCAAAATCGGCCAGCGCACGTTAAGCGATGACACACTGGTGGATTTTATCCAGAACTTTGAAAAAATCCCGCTGCATGATGATGATTTTGAATTTCCTGATTTGTTGGGCGCGGCTTATGAATGGCTGATTAAAGAGTTTGCCGATTCTGCCGGAAAAAAAGCCGGTGAGTTTTACACGCCTGCCGAAGTGGTGCGGGTGTGCGTGGAAATTTGCGAGCCGAAAGCGGGCATGAGTGTTTATGATCCAACGGTTGGATCGGGGGGTATGTTGATTCAGGCGCGGGATTATTTGCAGGAATGCGGACAAGACCCCGGCGAGCTGGCCTTATACGGTCAGGAAAGCATCGGCACTACCTGGTCTATTTGCAAAATGAATATGTTGCTGCATGGCATTGCTCATGCCGATATACGCCAGGAAGACACCCTGAAAAATCCGCAGCATCTGGCGGAAAATAACGAATTAAAACGCTTCGACCGCGTGTTGGCGAATCCGCCATTCAGTCAGAACTACAGCAAAAAAGAATTAAAGTTTGATGGCCGGTTTCCGGTGATGATGCCGGAAAAGGGCAAAAAAGCCGATTTAATGTTCGTGCAGCACATGCTGGCGGTGTTAAAAGCCGACGGCAAACTGGCGACGGTGATGCCGCATGGTGTGCTGTTTCGCGGAGGTGAAGAACGCGAAGCGCGAAGCTATTTTATTGAAAAAGGCTATCTGGAAGCGGTGATAGGTTTGCCGTCCAATCTGTTTTATGGCACTGGGATTCCGGCCTGTATTTTGGTGATGAATAAGCTGAATGCCGAACACAGAAAGCATGTGTTGTTTATCAATGCCGACCGCGAATATCGGGAAGGCAAGGCGTTAAACCAGTTGCGCCCGGAAGATATAGACAAAATTGTTCATGCTTATCGCAACGGGCAGGACATTCCCGGATATGCGCGGCGGGTGCCGGTGTCGGAAATTATGGCAGAGGATTACAACTGCAATATCCGCCGTTATGTGGATAACGCGCCGCCACCGGAACCGCAGGATGTTCGCGCCCATTTGCATGGCGGTATTCCATTGGCAGAAATTGCAAGTTTGGGACATTTTTGGACCAATTACCCGGCTTTAAAAGAAGCCTGTTTTACAGTCCGCGATGCGCTGTATGCCGATTTTAGCGCGGAATTAACCGATAAACGCCAGCTTGCCGAATTTTCTTAACCCGGTCACCCGGCCAACCACCGTCACCGAGGTGCCTTCAAGCTCATCAAAGCGGTCTACGACCTCACGCGTGCCGTGAGTCCGCTCAGCCCGTGCT
>CAIQWF010000059.1 GCA_903875455.1 uncultured Pseudomonadota bacterium | reverse complement strand
GGCTTCGTTGTATTCTTTCCAGTTCTTGGTTTGATATTTTTGCACAGAAGGTTGGGTCATAATGCTACTTTAGGGTCTGCTTGTTGTTCCCGAAAGTTTGCTTTATTTGGTCGATTTGTGCAACAAAGCCATTAACAGCCGTCTAATTTTTCTGCCAGTGTGGTTGTGTAAACCTCTAAAGCTTTTTGCTCGGTTTCTTCCTGATGATTGTCACGATAGTAATTGGCTGCATATTTACCCACTGCCGCACAGCCCAAGCCGATAATTGGCGTGATAACTGGCATGGGAATCCCGACAATAACTCCACCTACACCGCATGTGACAGCCGCTTTAGTGCCAAAATCCTCAGCATCTTTTTTGAATTGATCGAAGACTTTGTCTTTTTGTGAGTTGGCATAAAATCTGGCACTTTCACTACAGGACAACTCCATGTTGGAATTGGAGCAACCCAAAAGCGCTAATGATAGAAGGGTAGGGAGAAAAAATTGCCGTTTTTTTAGGTTCATTAAGGATGACTTTTATTGTTTGGTTAAATAATTCGCGATATTTTTTAGAAACTGGCTTACAAGATTTTGCGTTATTAGCAAGGTGTTAATTGTAGCATTTTCTGGTTTTTAATGGGGAAACCCGCAGCCAGTTTCAGGGTAAGCCTATATATCGGAAAAAAGAATATCCTCACAAAATTTATCACTCAAATTAAAGTCTGTTTATATGCGCTTGCCCGGATAGCAGCATTTGTTTTTTTAGCCTGTTTTCTGCTTTTTAATTTTGGTGATTGTATAGAATGATAAAGAGTAACTTTTTGCTATTGCTGGATTTTTTCGAGATTGACTTGCCTTGAGCGAATCACTAGACTGGCGATTCAGGCAGCAAACTCATCTGATTTGATGGTTTTGACAAAGGAATGTAAAGAGGGTCTGTTGCAAGGGGTTTTGAACTTTATGGAGAACACGAGTGCTGATAACTGTCGAAAACCTTATTTTTGAATACACCGGATTTCGCGCTTTAAACAATGTTTCTTTTGCCATTCCTCCTGGTAGCATTACCGCTCTGGTAGGGCCAAACGGTGCCGGAAAAACCACCTTGCTGCGCTGTTTATCGGCGCTGGAACAGCCTTTAAACGGTTCTATCAGCATTGATAACATAGACGTTCTGGATCAGCCGCGTTTGTGTCACCGCAAAGTCGGCTATTTATCCGACTTTTTCGGCCTTTACGACAAACTCACGGTTCGGCAGTGTCTGCACTTTGTCGCCAGGGCGCAAGGCATAGAGCCTGAAGATTGCCCGAAAGCCATTGCTCTGGTCAGCAAACGCCTGAATATCAGTGACCGCTTGGAGCAAACGCCGGCGCAGCTTTCCAGAGGCTTGCGGCAGCGCGTGGCGATTGCCCAGGCGATTATTCACCAGCCCAAGGTGGTGTTGCTGGACGAACCAGCCTCAGGTCTTGACCCCGAAGCCCGTCATTCCTTAGCTGAGTTATTTCTGGAATTACAGCGGCAAGGCATGACCCTGATTGTCTCCTCACACATTCTGGCGGAACTGGAAGCCTATTCCAGCGACATGCTGATTATCCGCGAGGGCAAAATTGTCGAACAAATCTCAATTCAACAACACAATGCGGCGCCACGAAAACCGTTTAAACTAACCCTGGCCGAACCTGTAGCAAATCTGGCAGAGATTTTGGCCGGCATCGCCCAGCTAAGCGACATCTCTGTTGACAACGCCCAGGCATTTTTTCACCTTGACGGAGAAGCAACAGTCCAGCATCAGATACTTAAAAAACTGCTGGAACAAAACCTGCCAGTTTGCGAATTCAGTCCGCAAGCCACCAATTTTCAAGATGTTTACTTATCGACACTCAAATCATGAATCCAGAATTTCAACGCAATCTCTATTTAGAGTTTTCTTTCGCCCGTTTAATAGGAATGCCACTCTTTTTGCTGTTCATTTTTGCCTTAAGTTATTTAATCAATGAGCATAAATTTGATGAGGAAACCGCCGCAGTTGCGATTTGGCTTTATGTTTTTATCGTCCTGTTTTGGGGGGCACGGCAGGCAGCGGAAAGTATTTTTGATGAATTACGCAATCACACCTGGGACATTCAGAAAACCTCGGCTATCTCCCCCTGGTCATTAACGTGGGGAAAATTATTCGGCAGCACCCTTTTTAACTGGTATGGCGGTTTTTTTTGTTTACTGGTTTACGCCGCAACAGCGACAGAAACGGATTTACCCCAATCATCCGCACCGGTTTTTATTACCATCTGTTACGCGATTGGCAGTGGCTTGCTGGTTCATTCTTTAAGTTTGTTGGCAGGTTTGTTTGCCTTGCGAAAAAAGCAAACCTTTAATTCCAGCTTTAGCTATTTATTCGTGCTGTTTGTGGTGATCTATATGTCCGGGATGATGATTAGCGCAAAAAACGATTCGCTTAATACGCTGAATTGGTATTCTTTCGTCATTGACAGTCAGGCTTTTGGCTTAATCAGCCTGTTTCTGGCTTGCGGATGGAGCATTGTCGGTATTTACAGATTGCTGGCGCAAGAGCTGCAAATTCGCACCCTGCCTTGGATTTGGCTGCTGTTTTGTGGCTTTTTGATTGTCTATAGTCATGGCTTGATTATAGGAAGCGACCATAAAGGCCATGAGTTCCACCAGAACTTTGCCAGTTCTACCTTTCTGATGTTCGCTACTTTTGCGATTGGTTCGTGTTTAACCTATGGTCTGATTTTGATTGATGAAAACAATCCGATGCTCATCCGGCGGCTATGGCTTTATGCACGACAAGAAAACTGGCTGCGTTTTTTTGAAGAGATTCCTTGCTGGTTTGTGAGTCTGCTGCTGGTTTTGCCCGCCAGCCTGTATTTGTCGATTTCATTTCCATTTGCAGAGACCAGCGAAAAATTGCATTTTTATCCGATTTCCGCTTTTTTGTTAATGGTTCGGGATGTGGCTTTGGTGTTGTTTTTTAATTATGCCCCCAATCCTAAACGGGCATTAGGATTAAGCGTTTTGTATCTGACTTTTTTATATTGGATAATCCCGGCCATTTTTATTGAAGCCGGTGCGGATTTGCTCGCCGCCTTATTTCTGCCGTTGTTTAGCGAAAATATCGGCTTGTCGATTATTCTGGCGGGCGGGCAAGTCGCACTTATTGGTTATTTGTTATTTAACCGCTGGCAAAAAACCATTAATCAGCTGCAAAATGATATCTAAAGCGGGTTAAATCGATTCTGTTGTGTTGAATCTCCACCCCTTCTGCTAACAGCAAGGCGATTTTTGCCGCGCTGCCGTGCGCATATTCTCCCACTTCACCATTGGCTTTAATCACCCTGTGACAAGGAACGTCAGGGGCAAACGGGTTTTTATTCATGGCGGTTCCCACGGCGCGATAGGCTTTGCTGCCAATGGCCTGGGCCAAATCCTGATAGGTTACGACTTTACCAGCAGGTACTTGCCGCAATCTGGCGTAGAGTTTTTCCTGAAAGATGCTGAGGCGAACAGAACTGTCACTGGACATTTTTAGAAACATCAAGAAAACAAAAACGCCGAGCCGCCTTGCGCTAAGCCCGGCGCATTTGCTAGCCGTTAAGCACTTAACTTCGCCTTAACTTTGTTAATCACTTTTTCCACTGCATTTAACAATGGAGATTCACTATCGCCATGCGGTTCTATATCGCCAAAAGGCTCGCCGTTTTTCTGGGTATACATATAAATAAAATAACCCAACGGTGCAAACGCCACGCCTGCAATAATTAACATCACGATAACTAATTCAAGAACTCCACCCATAATTTTTCCTCTTTTTTGGCATTGTTTTTATACAGGAGCTTGATAATAACTCTTTTCCAGATAAAAAACATCTCTTTAAATGACGCGGGGCTAAAAATAACTCGCTATGAATATCAAAACGTTAGCAGGGCCATAGACTTGAAAACATGCAGATATCACAACAACATACCCGCATTCGGCTCATTGCCAATCACGGCTGACAATTTAACCGCAATGGCCAATAGTTGCTTAATAAAATTTATCATCTTATAATTCAGAACAGCTTACAATCAAGCTAGAACACTTATAAAACACTAGAGGCAGATATTATGAAATGGGAAACTCCAGCTTACACAGACCTACGTTTTGGTTTTGAAGTAACAATGTATATCTACAACCGTTAATTTTTACGGTGACAAGAAAAGGGGCTGATAAAGCCCCTTTTTTTTGCCTGTGAGTTTTTAGCGGTTTTTGCTTAGCTGGCGGCAATCCCCTACAATTAAACTTTTCTCCTAATCAATCTATTTAACTATGAAAATTCGTGTTTTAGGCGCAGGCGCAGGCGGCGGCTTTCCGCAATGGAATTGTAACTGTCATAATTGTCACCGCTTGCGGCATGGCAAAATGCAGGGCAAAGCCCGCACCCAGTCTTCGATTGCGGTCAGCACTGACAATAAAAACTGGCTGTTGTTCAACACTTCGCCGGACATCCGGGCGCAGCTGGAAGCGTTTCCTGCCATTCAGCCAAAAGAGGGGATCCGCGACACCGGCATCAAAGCCATTATGCTTATTGACAGCCAAATCGACCACACCACCGGCATGTTAATGCTGCGGGAAGGCAAACCTTTAGAGGTTTACTGCACGGAAATGGTGAGACAGGATTTGACCACCGGTTTTCCACTGTTCAATATGCTGAAAGATTACTGCACCGTTAATCATCATCCGATTCCAACCGATGGCAGCAGTTTCACCATTCCACAGATTGATGATTTGCGTTTTTATACCCAGGCTTTGAAAAGCAAAGCCCCGCCCTATTCGCCGCATCGAAACGACCCGCATGAAGGCGATAATGTTGGGGTAATTATTGAACAGATTTCGACCGGCAAAAAAGTTTTTTACGCTCCGGGTTTGGGTGAAATTGAGCCGCATGTGATGGCTGCGATGCAGGAAGTTGATTGTTTGCTGGTGGATGGCACATTTTGGACGGATGACGAAATGTGTCAGCAAAACATCAGCCAGAAAAAAGCCCGCGAAATTGGCCATTTACCGCAGTCCGGCGCGGGCGGCATGATTGAGGTGCTAAACGGTGTGAAAAAAGCCCGGAAATTGCTGATTCACATCAACAACACCAACCCGATTTTGGATGAAGAATCGCCGGAACGGAAAATTCTGGAACAAAACGGGATTGAAGTTTCTTATGATGGTCTGGAAATAGATTTGTAATTAGACAATTTGTTTACTAAACCGTTAAGGGCATCAATTCGAGCTGTCAATTCTTAAACAACGAGGAACTGATTATGCAAGTGCAAAGACTTAAACTATTTGGCTTTTTCGCGTTAATGCTATTTTTGGAGGGCTGCACTATTTCCCAAAACGTAGTTCCGATTGATGCCAGTAAAGAAATCAGCAAAATTTATGTGCAGAAAAATGACAAGGTTTTGATGGAGGAGTTTCATCCAGAGTTGCTGAAGCAGCTTAATGAATTGGGCTTTGCAACCGAATCTTATTCGACAGACCTACCGAAAGAAGCCAGTTATTATATGAACTACACTGCCAACTGGATGTGGGACATGGCAATGTATTTGTATTATTTCAAGGCCACTGTTTATGAACAGGCTAAAGAGGCGGGCTTTTCCAAAACAGTAGGCGAAGTGGAATATGATGCCAAAATGGGCGGTGCCAACATGAATAAATTCGGCCACACCGCTGATAAAATCAGGCCATTGCTGCAAGAGTTGTTTGCAAAAGTTAAAAGAAAATCAAACTAGAATCACAAATCAAAAAATCATCACTTTTTGATTGCGGGTTAACATAATAGTATTAACTTTTTTCCAAAAAACATAACTGATATAGAGAACAGAATGAATACAAGAATATCCTTAACCCTCGGCGCAACCGCTATTTTTTCCTTATTAACCGGCTGTGCAGCCAATTCGGCGGCACAAACCGGACAAATTTTAACCGGTGTAGGACAAATTCTGAGCCAACCCCAGCAACAGCAACCTGTATATGCGCCTGCACCTGTGGAACAAACACCTGTAACAACACAGTCTATGGGTGAAGCAGCAACCATAACACTGGTTGGCATCCTGATGCAGCAAATGGGCATTACCCAGCCGCAAGCTCAGGCTGGAGCCGGTATGTTAATGCAATATGCCCAAACCAAGATGTCGCCGAATGCGTTTTCGCAATTACAATCGCTGCCAGGAATGCCCGCTCCCGCCGGCAACACTTCGATTAACAATGTCCTGGAGCTAAATGCTGCCTTTCAACAACAAGGGCTGTCTCCTGTGCTGATTCCGCAAATGATTCCGGCAATGCTGCAATATGTCGGGAATACCGGTGGCCAAGGTGCTGCGAACTCGTTAAATGCCGCACTGATGGGCAGATAAACTCAGCTGTTTTTTCATCGTTCCTGCTCAATAAAGCCTTGTTGAGCAGGTTTTGCAATGCAACTGTCAAACATGCGAAATGCAAAAGCTTAAATAATGCTTTTGATTTTTAGCAATCTTTCAATCCTTTTAACCGAGAAATGCCATGATTAATTTATGCGGTTTTGCAGTGAGCAATTATTACAATAAAACCAAACTGGTGATGCTTGAAAAAGGCATAGCTTTCAGCGAAGAACAGGTTTTTCCCTCTCAGGATGAAGCCTTGTTAAAACGCTCGCCGCTGGGAAAAATTCCTTTCATTGAAACTGAACGCGGCTGCCTGTCTGAGTCGCAAGTGATTCTGGAATATCTGGAAGAGGCTTATCCTGAAAATCCGCTATATCCTGCTGACAGTTTTGAACGCGCCAAATGCCGTGAACTTATTCAACATCTGGAACTGAATATCGAATTACATGCCCGCCGCCTTTATAAAGAAGCGTTTTTTGGCGGCACAGTGTCGGAAGAAACCAAAACCGAAGTGAAAGAAAAGCTGGAGATTGGATTAAAGGGCTTGGCGCGGCTGGCAAAATTTTCGCCTTTTATTGCCGGCGACACCTACACCGCCGCAGATTGTGTGGCATGGCTGCATTTTTTTATGATTAGCCTCACCACGCAAAAGATTTACGCTGTTGATATGGTTGCAGCGCATTTTCCTGATGCAGCAAATTACATGCAGTTGATTGAAACCCGTCCGGCGGCGCAAAAAGTCGCTGCGGATAGAGCAGCCGCAATGGCGGCATTCTTGAGTTTTACAAAAAAATAAATCATACGATTTACGATTCTGGATGACTTCCAGTCCATCAAGGACTGGAAGCCATTTCTCAGCTCAAACTTTTCCAGCCGCCGCCCAAGGCTTTATACAAGCTAATCATATACGCAGTAAGTTGTCCTTGACTGCTGGCATATTGGTCTTGCAATGACAGCAAATTGCGCTGGGTTTGCTGCACGTTTTGAAAATCGGTCAAACCAGACAGATATTGTTTTTTCGCCAATAGCATCGCCCGCTGTGCCGTTTGCACCGCTCGGTTTAATTCTTCCAGCCGTTGCTGTTCCTGCACCAAACCTACCAAAGCATTTTCCACATCTTTCAAGGCTATCAACACAGTGGCTTCATAATTGGCCAGCGCCTGTTGCTGTTTGGCATTTTGCACTTCAATATTTTGCCGGATTTGTCCGGCATTAAAAATCGGAAAAGTTAATTTGCCCAGCAAGCTGTCAATCAAACCGGCTGTGCTGAAAAAGTTGGCGGTCTTAATCGCATCTAAGCCGATTGAGCCGCTTAATGCCAGTTTTGGATATTTCGCCGCAGTCGCAACGCCAATTTGCGCGGTTTGTGCGGCCAGTTCCCGTTCTGCCTGCTTTATGTCGGGTCTTTGCCGCAGCACATCAGCGGGGACACCGACTGCAATTTTTAACGCAGCCGCTGGAATCGGTCTGGCGTTATTCAACTGTGCATTCAGACTGGCGGGCGTTACGCCCAATAACACCGCTATTTGATGCTGGTTTTGCGCAATCTGGTTTTTTAACGAAGGAATTTGCGCCTGCAATTGTTCAACGCTGGTCAGCGCCTGTTCTGCATCCAGCTTACTGGTTAAGCCGGCTTGCCAGCGCCACAAACTCAATTGATAAATAGCGGATTGAGCTTTTAAATTGTCTTCCGCCACCTGCAAACGGGTTTGCAAGGTGCGCATTTGCACATAATTAAGCGCGACATCGCCCAGCAAAATCACCTGCACATTTTGATAATTGGCTTCCATCGCTTCAATAGTGGCTTCGGCACTTTCCACCGAGCGGGCGATTCTGCCAAAAATATCAATTTCCCAACTGGCATCCAAGCCTAAAGTGTAATGTCCGTTACGCTCCGCCGTTGTGCCTTGGTGGTTTTGGCCAACGGTGCCGCTGGAATTAATCTTGGGAAAATAATCGGCTCTGGCAACGCCTTCCTGCGCTCTGGCTTCTCGAATCCGGGCGGCGGCTTTTTTCAAATCCAGATTGTTAGCTAAAGCCTGCTGAATTAATTGCGACAATTGTGGATCGTTAAAGGTTGTCCACCAGGTTGCCAAATCGGCAGGCGCTGAGTTTTTTTGATTATCGGTTTTGTTATACCACTGCTCAGGCATATTCGCTGTGGGCGGCACATAATCAGGGCCGACTACGCAGGCGGTGAGTAAGCAACTCAACACAACTGTTGCTATAGGAAAGTGTTTATTAGAGTGTTTTAAGAATTGATTCACGGTGTGTGCGTTATTTAGTGTTTGTGATTTGAATGTATCCGTTGTTATATCTATAGGGTATTTGCTTTTATATTTCCCAAGGTTTATTGAGCGTTCCTTGCAAATCACGACTACCATGTAATTACAGTCAAAATAAAAAATTGTATTCGACTCAAGCAGGTAAATAATCCTATAGGCTTTTAAATCACGCAAATCTTGTTGAGAACGCGCCGACCACTTAATTTGCATCATTTAATAATTCAGCTTTTAATTGCTCATGACTGATATAACGCTGTGCTTTAATATCCGCCAATCCCTGTTCTATACTTTCCTTTACATAAAACTCATACATAATTTCATCCCATGTTACTTGATTAGGGAGTTGATTTAATAGTTGTTGTGCGGCTTGTTTTGCAGTTTGCATGGCTAGACTCCTTTGTCTTTAAAGAACCCGTGTTGATTATGCTGCTTGTTTTTTTAACTCGCGATGTTCATTTGTTCATTCTGCCATAGTATTATCATCCCAATTATTTTCATCCCACAGTTTATCCATTTCTTGTGTGGCTTGTTCTGCAAAATAGTTTGCAAGCAATGTTTTTATGTCATTGAGTTGCTGAATATTTAATGGATAAGTAGTTAAACAAAAGTTACATGGTATAAAATTTAGAATTTTTTGAGCATTCACAATGCCACGATTAAAATTTGTACAACCGCTATCTGAGGTAGCACAACAGGAACTGCAAGAAACTTATCGAAACCATTCAAACTT
>CAIQWF010000058.1 GCA_903875455.1 uncultured Pseudomonadota bacterium | reverse complement strand
GTGTTGTGGCATATTTTTCATCTAATACGAAAACTGAGCTATTTATTAGTCTCACAATAACTATCCAGATACCATCGATAAGTTTGCATTAGTCCTTCTTTTAAACTGATTTTCGCTTGCCAGCCCAATTTTTTTATTAAACCAACATCAAGCAGTTTTCTAGGAGTTCCGTCTGGCATATCTGTATTCCAGACAATATTTCCATTAAACCCAACAATCTCTGCAATTGTTTCTGCAAGTTCTTTAATGGACACATCTTTGCCTGAACCGATATTAATATGACTTAACATAGGCTGGGTATGGTGTTTAAATACTTCTCTATCAAGAGTCATCACATGGTAGCAAGCATCAGCCATATCATTGACATGGAGAAATTCGCGTTTAGCACTGCCTGTTCCCCATAGCTCAACACAGGACTGTTGATTGACTTTAGCTTCGTGTATTTTGCGGATTAACGCAGGAATAACGTGGCTGTTTTGTAAATCAAAATTATCGCCGTTTCCGTATAAATTTGTTGGCATCACTGAACGATAATCCGTGCCGTATTGGCGATTATAAGACTCGCATAATTTAATACCGGCAATTTTCGCAATAGCATACGGCTCATTCGTTGATTCTAATATTCCGGTTAATAAACTGTTTTCAGTCATCGGCTGCTGTGCCAATTTAGGATAAATGCAGGAACTGCCTAAAAATAATAGCTGCATAACTCCAGCTAAATACGCTTGATGAATTACATTAGTCTCTATCATCAGATTTTGATAGATAAATTCTGCCGGATATTCATTGTTTGCAAAAATCCCACCTACTTTTGCGGCCGCCAGTATCACATAGTCCGGCTTCTCGGCTTGCATAAACTCAGCGACCAATTGTTGCCGGGTTAAATCAAGAGCATGATGCGAGCGGGTAATAATGTTTTGATAGCCTTTAGCAGCAAGCAACCTGAAAATTGCAGATCCAACCATCCCGTTGTGACCCGCAATATAGATTTTACTGTTTTTACCCACCATTTTATTCCTGAGCCAAATTAACATTAAAGCCACTTTTCTTTAGCAAAGCGTGGCGACGGGCTTGATCCAAATCATAAGCAACCATTTCCTGTACCATTTCCGCAAAGGTAGTGGTCGGCTCCCAGCCCAGTTTTTCCTTAGCTTTATCAGGACAGCCTAGTAACGTCTCAACTTCGGTCGGACGAAAATAACGTGGATCAATTTTTACAATGGTGTCATTAACATTGATAGCAGGTGCGTTATCACCTGTAACTTGTGCGACAATTCCCAATTCATTTACGCCTTTACCTTCCCAGCGCAACGCAATCCCTAATTCTTTCGCAGCAATCTCTACAAACTGCCTAACCGAATATTGTGTACCGGTGGCAATTACGAAATCTTCAGGAGTTTCTTGCTGTAACATTAACCATTGCATCTGCACATAATCTTTGGCGTGCCCCCAATCGCGTAACGCATCCATATTTCCTAAATAAAGACACTGCTCCAGACCTTGGGAAATATTCGCCAAGGCACGGGTAATTTTACGGGTCACAAAGGTTTCACCACGACGAGAGGATTCGTGATTAAATAAAATCCCGTTACATGCGTACATTCCATAGGCTTCGCGATAATTGACCGTAATCCAGTAAGCATAAAGTTTAGCGACTGCATAAGGTGAGCGAGGATAAAATGGAGTGGTTTCCCGTTGTGGAATTTCTTGTACCAAACCGTATAATTCTGAAGTAGAGGCTTGATAAAAACGGGTGTGTTTTTCCAGACCTAAGAATCTAATCGCCTCTAACAAGCGTAATGTACCTATCGCGTCGACATCAGCGGTATATTCAGGCGATTCAAACGATACTGCAACATGGCTCATCGCCCCTAAGTTATAAACCTCATCAGGTTCGATTTGTTTGACCAAACGGGTTAAATTCGAGCTGTCGGTTAAATCACCGTAATGCAGATGAAAACGGGCATTGTCGATATGCGGGTCTTGATAAATATGGTCGACTCTTTCAGTATTAAACGATGAAGAGCGGCGCTTAATGCCATGAACTTCATAACCTTTTTCTAGCAAAAACTCAGCCAAATAAGAGCCGTCCTGTCCGGTAATACCAGTTATTAATGCTTTTTTCACTTGCTCGTTCCTGTACAACGTTCATGCCTATTTTAGATACTCATTCATTACATCTATAACCCTTAAAATCTCTTCTTCTTTATGATAAAAAGAAATCGGCAAACTTAAAGTAGTTTTATGAATTTCTTCCGATAATGGATATTCACCTGAAATAATATCCTTCATGGCTTTTTGTTGATGCGGAGGAACTGGATAATGAACTTCTGTTTTAATATTATTTTTCAACAAATGCCTTTGCAACTCATCCCTTTTATGAAATCTAATATTAAAAATATGATAAACATCATAAAAATCATTATCTACAATAGGCTTAATAAATTCAGCATTTAAACCCTGAAAATATAGTTGAGCTAAATTCCTTTTATGCGAGTTTATTTCATCCAAAATTTTTAATTTGCATAATAAAAATGCCGCCTGAATTTCATCCAATCGAGAGTTGTATCCTAAATCATCATTGTGATATTTTTTAATCGAGCCATAATTTCTTAGCGACTTTATTTTAGTAATATACTCTTGATTATTTGATGTTAGCGCTCCTGCATCGCCTAGAGCTCCAAGATTTTTAGTCGGATAAAAACTAAAACAGC
>CAIQWF010000057.1 GCA_903875455.1 uncultured Pseudomonadota bacterium | reverse complement strand
GGATATACTTTCAAATTTTGGAACTAAATACCGTATAACTTTTGTTTAACTACTTAGCCCTCATTGCAACATACAATGCTTTCAATATAAATGATTTCCCGCAACCGTTATTCCCAATGACTAAATTAATTTTGCCTAAATTCTGCCAATCTAAATTTTCAATTGGTCCAAAATTTTTTAATTCAACGCTGTTAATCATTGCGGAATCACCTTAAAAATACCCTTCGCGTTTTTTCTGTTCCATCGAACCCGCCTGGTCATGGTCAATCAAACGCCCTTGCCGTTCAGAGGTGGTGGTCAACAGCATTTCCTGAATAATCTCCGGCAACGTGGTCGCAGTGGACTCCACCGCGCCTGTCAACGGATAACAACCCAAAGTACGGAACCGCACCATTTTCATTTCCACTTTTTCGTTTTCACCAATCGGCATTCTGTCATCATCAACCATGATTAACATGCCATCGCGATTCACAACCGGACGCTCTTTGGCAAAATACAGCGGCACAATCGGAATATTTTCCAAATGAATGTATTGCCAAATATCCAGCTCAGTCCAGTTTGACAACGGAAACACCCGAATGCTTTCGCCTTTATCAATTTTGCCGTTGTAAATATTCCATAATTCAGGACGCTGATTTTTTGGATCCCAACGGTGATTTTTATCCCGGAACGAATAAACCCGTTCTTTTGCCCGCGATTTTTCTTCATCACGACGTGCGCCACCAAATGCCGCATCAAACTGATATTTATCCAACGCCTGTTTTAAGCCGTCAGTTTTCATCACGTCAGTATGTTTTTTACTGCCGTGCGTAAACGGCCCTATGCCTTGATCTACGCCATCCTGATTGATGTGAACAATCAAATCCCAGCCTAAGTCTTTGACCATCCGGTCGCGAAATTCAATCATTTCCTTGAATTTCCAGGTGGTATCAACGTGCATCAATGGAAACGGCGGCTTGCCGGGATAAAACGCTTTCAGCGTCAAATGCAACATCACCGCAGAATCTTTACCAATGGAATACAGCATCACCGGCCGTTCAAATTCAGCCGCAACTTCACGAATAATATGGATACTTTCAGCTTCAAGCTGTTTCAGGTGAGTTAGTTTATAATCAGACATTAAGGAGACCGTTCGGTTTATAAGGGTATGGAAGCGATATTGAGCAAACTCAACATCAAAAATGCTGCCATTTTAAGTTGAACGCAGGGTTTATGCCAGAATTGCTTGCACTTTCATCTGAGAGCGGCCTTGCTGCAATTATCGAGTCGAAGAAAATGAGCGAAGATTTAAACACTATCAGCAAAATTTTAAGTTTTGTTTTACGTCATCAGCCTGAAAACATAGGGCTGATATTAGATGCACAAGGTTGGGCATCAGTTGAGGATTTGATTGCCAAGGCTAACCAGCATGGACAACATCTCACCCGCGAGCTTGTTGTTCAGGTGGTGGCGCAAAATGATAAGCAGCGATTCAGTTTATCTGCGGATGGCTTAAAAATCAGGGCTAATCAGGGCCATTCACTGAAGGTGGATTTAGCTCTCACTGAAAAATGTCCGCCGGAGATTTTATATCATGGCACAGCAAGCCGTTTTTTGGATTCTATCTTGGTGGAGGGGCTTAAACCGCAAGCGCGTCAGCACGTACATTTGAGTCAGGATGAAGAGACCGCCATTAAAGTCGGGCAGCGGCATGGCAAGCCGGTGGTGTTAAAAATTGCCGCGTTACAGATGATGCGTAGCGGCCATTGTTTTTATTTGTCAGAAAATCAGGTCTGGCTGACAGAGCGCGTGCCAGTGGATTATTTAACTGTGCTGAATAATAGCAGATGAAGCTATTTGTTTATGGCAGTTTGCAACATCCATTAGTTTGGCAGCGGCTGATTGACAGGGATTGCAGAGAACAACAAGCGGTTTTAACGGGCTGGAAAGCAGTGAAAGTTAAGCATCAGGATTATCCCGGTTTGGCTCAAGCGGATAACGGAAAAGTTTTCGGCATTCTCAAGAGCGGTTTATCAGCAGCCGATTTTGAAATTCTGGATAAATTTGAAGGAGAGCAATATCGACGGATTCAGCTTGCCGTTACCGATGCAGACCGGCTGGTGCAGCAGGCTTATGTTTATATTTTCAAAGAAGATTATCTGCCGCAATTGTCTTCACAAATCTGGAGTTATCAAAAATTCAGGCAACAGTGTCTGCCTGGTTTTTTGAAGCAACATTTTTGATGAGCGCTTTAAAAATGCCATAACAGGAGCCGGCGAATTTGCAAATTCCGGTTTATGGCTAAAAATTGGATATTCCATTAAACTGGCTTTTGGAATAGATTTGCAGTAACTGCCTGTGTTTTTTCAACATTAATCGAGAGCGACAACCCTCATGTTGAATGGCTTCCACGTATCTAAAGCTATGTGGCCGGAGCTTTCAACAGATGAAGAGTCCGCTTTAAATTTATATAGAGTCATAAAATTACCGTGCAAAACAAAAAACATCACTACCTGGTCGGCATAGACCTTGGCACAACCCATACTGTGGTTGCGTACACCAAAGCCGATAAATCTTCTGCTGATATTCAGATTTTCGCCGTAGAACAGCTGGTCGCTCCCGGACAGGTCGCGTCAAGGCAATTGCTGCCTTCGGTGCGCTACCATCCCGCAGCTGGCGAATTGTCAGAAGCCGATACGGTTTTTTCCACCGCCGGTGAAACGGCAGTAATTGGCGAAGCCGCGCGAGTGCTGGGAGCCAAAAGTCAGGGACGATTTGTCAGCAGTGCCAAAAGCTGGCTATCTCATCCATCTGTTGACCATACTGCGGAAATTTTACCCTGGGGCAGTAGCGATGATATCAACAAAATTTCACCGCTGGATGCCAGTGCCAGTTATTTGGCTCATATTCGCACGGTGTGGCGGCATCGTTTTCCTGACGCGCCGCTGGAAGAACAAGCTATTGTCATCACGGTTCCGGCTTCATTTGATGAGGCGGCGCGGTCTTTGACTTTGGAAGCGGCGAAAATTGCCGGTTTAACGGATGTGCGTTTACTCGAAGAGCCGCAAGCCGTGTGTTATGACTGGTTACGCCGTAATCAGCATCAGATTAAGGAAATTTTGACTGATGTACATTTGTTATTGATTTGTGATGTTGGCGGCGGCACGACCGATTTAACCTTAATCAAGGTTGAACAGGGCGAAGACGAACCCAAGTTGACTCGTATCGGTGTCGGCGATCATTTGATGTTGGGCGGGGATAATATTGATTTGGCGTTAGCGCATTTGGCGGAAAGTCGTTTGGTGACGGACAGCAGAAAACTATCGCCAGCGGATTTGTCGCAATTACTGGAGCAATGCCGGATTGCCAAAGAGCGGTTATTGGCAGACGAGGCACCGGATGCGGTGAATGTGACTTTGCTCGGCGGTGGCTCACGCTTGATTGGCGGTTCTCGTTTTTCACAACTGACTCGCGAAGAAGTGCGTCAGATTGCCTTGGACGGTTTTTTCCCTTTATCGGCTTTAACCGATTTACCCGACCGAAAACGTAGCGGCATTGTCGAGTTTGGTTTGCCTTATGCGGCAGAGCCTGCGGTCAGTAAACATATTGCCGGATTTTTAAAATTACATCAGCAAGCGGCGACTGAAGCGTTGCAAGGCAAAGGTTACGTTCCAGATGCGCTGCTGCTGAATGGCGGAGTGTTTCGCAGTCAACCGATTACCCAACGCACTATTGATGTCATCAGTTCCTGGAGCGAGAAGCCGCCGCTATTGCTGGAAAATCAGCACCCGGAATTATCGGTGGCATTAGGCGCGGTCAGTTATGCGATTGCCCGTCGCGATAAAAAAATCAAAATCGGTGGCGGTGCGGCACGCAGCTATTTCCTGCTGGTGGATACCGACTCGGCAGACAAACAGCACGGCGTTTGTATTTTACCCAGAGGCAGTGAAGAGGGTAACGAAATTATCCTGAAAGAACGGCAATTTGCGTTGCGGTTAGGACAGCCGGTGCGTTTTCACTTGGTGTCCAGCACCGGCGACAGTCCTTATAAAGCGGGTGATTTAGCGGAAATCACTGATAATTTTCATTCCCTGCCACCGTTAGCAGTGGCGTTTGGTAGTGACGAAAACAGCAGCGCGGAAATAATAGTGCGTTTAGGCGTGACTCAAACCGAAGTCGGCACGTTAAAAATTCAGTGCGTGTCGGTTGCGGATAGCAGCCAGCGCTGGGATGTGGAGTTTCAGATTCGCAAAAAAGGCAAAGTCAGCGATTATGTGAACATTAAATTACCACCGCAATTTGATGCGGCGGTTGATAAAATCACGGCGGTGTTTGGTTCAAAATCGAAACAGGTTGACCCGAAAGCGGTGAAAAGTTTGCGGGTCGATTTGGAAAAGGTGTTGAATGCGGCGCGTAGCGAGTGGGAAACGCCATTGCTACGGGCATTTTTCACTATTTTGTTAGATGGCATGAAATATCGCCGCCGCTCTGAAAATCATGAGCGAGTCTGGCTAAGTTTAACCGGTTTTTGTCTGCGTCCCGGTTTTGGTTATCCGGTCGATGACTGGCGGGTGGAACAGTTATGGAAAACTTATCCGCACGGGATTCAGTTTGTGAATGAAACCCAGAACTGGACGGAATGGTGGACATTGTGGCGACGAATTGCCGGTGGTCTGGATGCGGCGGCGCAGGAACAGATTTTTAGCGATATTGAAAAATATTTGAATCCGGCGGCGGCGCGGCAACCTGGCGTGGAAAAACAGATTAAAACCCGCAGTTATGATGATATTGTGCGGTTGGCAGCGGTGCTGGAGCGTTTGGCGGTGGAGAGAAAAATTCAGCTGGGTGAATGGCTGTTAAAACGGTTGGAAAAAGCCAGCGAACCCAGTCAAACCTGGTGGGCGGTGGGTCGGGTCGGGTCTCGGGTGCCGTTTCATGGTAGCAGTCATAATGTGATTCCGGCGCCGGTAGTGGCAGACTGGTTAAAGCAGATGATGAAACTGGACTGGAAAAAAATCCCGCAAGCCGGTTTTGCTGCGGCGTTAATCAGCCGTAACAGTGGTGACAGGGCGCGGGATATTGATGAAAATTTGCGCAATGAAATTATCGAACAATTAAAGCTTTATAAAGCTCCGGCTTCATGGATAGAGATGGTGGCGGAATTTAGAGAGCTGGATGAAAAAGAAGAGCAGCAAATGTTTGGCGAGGCGTTGCCGCCGGGATTAAAGTTGTTGGGTTAAAATTTAGAGGCTTGTATGAATTATCACATCACTACGCACTGCCCCAATTGTTTTCGCGCCAGCCCAAGCGCGGTTTGTCCGCATTGTCATTTCAACAGAAAGGATGATATTCGCCACATTCATCATTTGCCGTTGTTTACCCGACTGGATAAAGGCTATGTGATTGGGCGCGTGTTGGGTGAAGGCGGTTTTGCGATTGTGTATGCGGCACTGCGCGAGGCGGACGGCTTGGCGTTTGCGGTGAAGGAATATTATCCTGAATCCTTAGCCAGTCGCGGTTTGAATAATTGCACGGTGCAGGCGAAACGCAATGAAACCGAGCGGTTAGCGGTGTGGCAAAAACGCTTTAAAGAGGAAGCCGAGCATTTACGCCGTTGTCAGGATTATCCGGCGATTGCGGGCGTGGTGAAGCGGGCGGATTTGCTGGAGCAGAATAATACCGTGTATTTGGTGATGGAGCGGTTGCAGGGCTGCAGTTTACGCACTTTTTTGACCGAGCCAAAATCGGCGCAGTGGATTTTGACGTGGTTAAAGCCGTTATTGGCAACGTTTGAACAGTTGCACAATCGGCAAATTTTTCATCGGGATATTAGCCCGAATAATGTGTTTTTGACTGCGAATAATCAGCCGGTGTTGATGGATTTTGGTCTGGCGCGGGAAGGCGTGCGGGATAGTGCGATGAAGTCGAGTGCGGTTGGTGCGGGAACCGAGGGTTTTATTGCGCCGGAGCAGATGATGAATTCCGCTAATAGTCGCGTTGATGCCCACACCGATTTGTATTCGTTAGGTGGATTGATTTATATGGGGTTGCATGGAGAACCGCCGCCGAGTGCCGCGCATCGAGTGCAGGGGGCGAAGTTAAAAAGATGTCAAGCTCCAGATAAAGTGACGGCGTATTTGGAAAAACTGGCTTGGCATTGTTTGGCGTTGGATAGGGATAAACGACCTGAGAATGTGCAAGCGATTAAAAGGGAATATGGCTTGTTTTGGCAAGAACTAAAAGCAGAGGAAAAGATTATTTCAAATCCTGCTACAAAAAATATAAATCAAAAAACGATTGTTCCTGAGTTCAAGCATAACGAATATGATAACGCATCAAAAATAAGTAATATCATTAATAATCAGGAGTTTGTTAAAAACGAATCGCAAACTGAGTTTTACAAATTAGTTGGTTTTTTTATTTTTTATGCCTTGATTTTATTGGGTGTTATTACTTGGATTGCACTTAAAGAGGTTAATTTCGGAGGATATTGACCGCGTACGGCGCAATCCGTAACATTCCGTAGGGTGCAATAGCGATAGCGTATTGCACCACCGCTCATCACATCTGGGTGGTGGGGGGGTACCATCCGGCGGATTACGCTATCGCTAATCCGCCCTACGCAATATCATATTCGCGCAATCTCATATTTTGGAAAACTTATGCCCAATTACCGACGACTTTACGTTGAAGGCGGAACGTATTTTTTTACCGTCAATCTTTTGGAACGACACGGTAACGACTTGCTCATTCGCCACATTGATGTATTACGCGCGGCGGTGCGGAAGGTGAAAAAAGCTCATCCATTTACAATTCATGCGTTTGTGGTATTGCCTGAGCATTTACATTGCGTGTTAGAATTTCCAGAGGGCGATTCTGATTTCCCATTGCGTTGGCGGTTAATAAAATCTGAATTTTCTAAATCGCTACCATCAACCGAAAGACGCTCTGCTATTCGTATCAAACGCGGTGAACGCGGCATTTGGCAACGCCGCTTTTGGGAGCATCAAATCCGTGATGATGACGATTACCGCTATCACATTCAATATACGCATTACAATCCGGTAAAACACGGTTTGGTCAACAATCCTTTTGATTGGCAATATTCAACCATTGACCGATACACTCAAAATGAACAAGTTTAAATCAATGAGGCAAGAACGATGCAAATATCATTAACCGGACAACTTGAAGAAAGGGTTAACACTCAAAATGCAGAAAATAAATTTAAGCATTTGTAAAAAACAGGAGAAATGATGACAACCATTCGTTACGAAACCGACATTGTGGCGTGGGCAAATCAACAGGCTTGGCTGGTGCGCAATAAAAAATTTGATTTGCTAGACCTTGAGCATATTGCAGAGGAAATTGAAGACGTGGGCAAAAGTGAACAACGGGAATTGGCAAACCGCATGGCAGTGTTGTTGCAACATTTACTGAAATGGCAATATCAACCGGCGCGGCAAGGTACAAGTTGGCGATTGACGATTAAACATCAGCGCGAAAAAGTTAAACGCCGTTTAAAAAATACGCCCAGTCTAAAACAGTGTTTGCAAGATGAAGATTGGTGGGCAGATGCGTGGAATGATGCTTTGGATGAAACTGAAAAGGAAACGGGGATTGCGATTGAAAAGATGCCTGAAAACTGTCCTTGGACAATTGAACAGATTTTAGCGGATGACTGGTTTCCAACTATTTTTAAAGGGTAAAACAAATAAATTAGTTTTAATGTGTAACGCTTAAAACAATGAGGCAAGAACGATGCAAATCTCATTAACCGGACAACTTGAAGAAAAGGTGGGCAAAAAAGCGTACCCACCTTACGAAAAGCGGTTAAATCTCTCTCGCCAGTTTTTCCGCATAACCGGTATAACTGCGCGGCGTTAGTTTTAATAACTCCGCTTTCGCTGCATCAGGAATTTCTAGCTTTTCGATAAAAGTCCGCATTCCTTCGGCTGTCACCCGATGCCCACGGGTTAATTCCTTTAACTTTTCATAAGGCTTTTCAATGCCATACCGACGCATTACGGTTTGAATTGGTTCTGCCAACACTTCCCAGTTTGCATCCAAATCCGCTTCAATCACCTGCGGATTAATTTCCAGCTTGGAAATACCTTTCAGTGCGGCTTGAATCGCGATACTGGTATGCGCAATCCCGACACCGATATTCCGCAACACGGTCGAATCCGTCAAATCGCGCTGCCAACGTGACACCGGCAATTTTTCGCTTAAAAATCCAAACAAGGCATTGGCAATCCCCAAATTGCCTTCGGAGTTTTCAAAATCAATCGGATTGACTTTATGCGGCATGGTGGAAGAACCAATTTCACCAGCAACCGTTTTTTGTTTGAAATATCCCAGAGAAATATAACCCCAGACATCACGGTCAAAATCCAGCAAAATCGTGTTAAAACGGGACAAAGCATGGAAATATTCGGCAATATAATCATGCGGTTCAATTTGAATCGTGTAAGGATTAAAAGTTAAACCCAAAGACTCCACGAAGTTTTGCGCAAAACTTGCCCAGTCGATTTCAGGATAAGCCACACTATGGGCGTTGTAATTGCCAACTGCGCCGTTAATTTTGCCTAATAATTCAACTTTTTCAAATTTTTGTGACTGACGTGATAAACGTGCAACCACGTTGGCGAATTCTTTGCCCATAGTCGAAGGCGTGGCTGATTGGCCGTGAGTGCGACACAACATCGGCTGATTAGCTGTTTCCAGCGCAACTTTTTTCAATGCGGCGATACAATCCGCCATTTGCGTTGCAATCAATTCACGACCGGCTTTTAACATCAGCGCATAAGACAAATTATTGATGTCTTCAGAAGTGCAGGCAAAGTGAATAAATTCGCTAACGTTTTCCAGTTCGGCATTCCCGGCAATTTTTTCTTTCAGGAAATACTCGACCGCTTTCACATCGTGATTGGTGGTTCTTTCAATGTCTTTCACCCGTTGTGCATCGGCGGTGGAAAAATCGCTGACGATGGCATTTAAAATCTGCTGTGCGCTATCGCTAAAATTTGGCACTTCGGCAATTTGCGGCTGTTTGGCCAAGGCTTGCAGCCAACGCACTTCAACGGTGACACGAAACCGGATTAAACCGTATTCGCTGAAAATGGGGCGCAGTTCATCAACTTTGCTGCTATAACGTCCGTCAATAGGGGAAATGGCGGTGAGAGTTTGACTCATTGTGTTTGTCCTGTGATGGAAATAAATTTTGCGAGGTTTGGAGTATAAAAAAAGCTTTTATGCTCTAAAAACAATCATTTTGGGTTACTTGGTTTTTAAACATTGAGCCAGTATCCATTGCAAAGCGGCTAATACTTTGTGAGGTTCGGCAAATGTTAGTGGAATATAATTGGGGTCTATAAACAGGGTGTTGTTTTCCAACTTTAAAAATACCCATGAAAAAGCATTAGTGACACAGCCATAAATAACTTTTTGTGGATTATTGTGGCGAGTGTTAAATAACTGTGCAGCATACATTTCGGCACCACATTGGCCAAAACCTTCTTCTATATCGGCTTTTTTAGCTTCAACCAAACAAAATACCGGGGTTTTGATAATCGGCGAATTAGGAAATGCAGAGAGAATAAAATCGCAATAGCCAGTTAATTGCAATTTTGAATCGACATCAAATTTATAGCCAGAAAAATAACTGAATGTATTGGGGTTTTGTCGGTGCAGTTCTTTTAATACTGGATTAATAATGAATTCAGATTTTGCTTTTTCTGTGCCCAATGCTTCATTAGTGGCTTCCTGCAAAATAGTTAATACTAAATCAGTTGGCTTAAAGTCAGGTAAGGTCTGTGGAATAATCGCTTTTAATTCCAATTCGATGCCCAACTTTTCAGTTAAAGTTTCTGTTTTAAATTTGTTATAAGCCATTTTAAATTTTTATTCTGATTAGATTTTTTATCTAAAAACGCACTGGCAGATAATGATCCAGCAACAACGCAGAAAACAACACCATTAAATACACAATTGAAAAGCCAAAAGTTTTCATTGCGGTTTTGTTATCTTTATTGCGCATCATTAGCAAGGCAAAATAAATAAAGCCGCCGCCTAGAATAATGGCACTGATTAAATAAATCACACTGCTCATGCCAGTTAAATACGGCAGTAACGTAACGATAAACAGCAAAATCGCGTATAGCAAAATATGCAGCCGGGTAAATTCCACCCCATGCGTGACCGGCAGCATCGGAATATCAGCCTTGGCATATTCTTCACGTTTGGCAATCGCTAACGGCCAAAAATGCGGCGGGGTCCAGACAAAAATAATCAAGGATAATAATAAGGAGTAGGGATGCACTTCGCCGGTCATCGCGCACCAACCCAACACCGGCGGTGCTGCTCCGGCAATGCCGCCAATTACGATATTCTGTGGGGTCATTCTTTTTAAATAGGCGGTATAAATAATCGCGTAACCGACCAGAGAAATCATGGTTAACACTGCGGTCAAGGTATTCACTAAAAATACCAGCACCAGCATCGAAATCACCATCAAAAACAACGCGAAAGCAATCGCATTGGCAATGGTAATTCTGCCATCGGCCAAAGGACGATTTTTAGTTCTGTCCATGTGCACATCTGATTTGTATTCAATGCACTGATTGATTGCAGCAGCTGAAGATGAAGCCAAGCCAATGCCAACGGTGGCATAAATCAGCAAATCCAGCGGCGGCAAACCCGGTACCGCCAATAACATACCGACAATGGCGGAAAAAATCAGCAAAGAAACTACTTTCAGTTTGCATAATCCTAAGTAGTTTTTCCAGGCGGGAGCAGGCGTTTCAGTTGTTATCACGATTTAAAGTCATTCCATGTTTTTGATTATTGTATAGAATACCGTGAACGATTGATTATTGAAATAGCTTAACCAAGCTCACAAACAATACGAGGAACAGATGAAGCCAAAGCTAATATTAAAGCTTTTGCTGTGTGTGCCAATTTTGGCACATGCGGCAGAGGTTAAAGTCCATGAAAAAGTCTTAAGCAACGGCCTGAAAATTCTGCTGAAACAGGATCATCGCTCACCGGTGGTGGTGTCGCAAGTCTGGTACAAAGTCGGTTCAAGTTATGAGCCCAACGGCATTACCGGGATTTCGCACATGCTGGAACACATGATGTTTAAAGGCACGGATAATTATCCGATGGGACAGTTTTCAAAAATTATTGCTGAAAACGGCGGCGATGAAAATGCTTTTACCGGCGAGGATTACACCGCTTATTTTCAAACCCTGGAAAAATCGCGGCTGGAAGTGAGTTTTAAACTGGAATCTGATCGGATGCGGAATTTGCATTTGTTGGCGGATGAATTGAAAAAAGAACTGGAAGTGGTGACAGAAGAGCGGCGGATGCGCACCGACGACCAGCCGCGGGCAAAAATGGAAGAGCAGTTCCGGGCGGTGGCGTTTGCAAACAGTCCCTATAAAAATCCGGTGATTGGCTGGCCGGGCGATATTGCCGCCTACAAAATAGAAGATTTGCAAGCCTGGTATCAGCGCTGGTATGCACCGAATAACGCCACATTGGTGGTAGTCGGCGATATAGAGCCGCAAGCCACTTTTGCCTTGGCAGAAAATTATTTTGGCAAACTGCAACCCAGTGACATCAAGCCCTTGAAACCGCAAGTTGAAGTTGAACAGCACGGCGTAAAAAAGCTGACCGTGAAAATCCCGGCCAAATTGCCTTACATCATCATGGGTTACAAAGTTCCTAGCCTGAAAACTGCTAAAAATGAGTCTGAAGCTTACGCACTGGAAGTTTTGGCTGGAGTATTGGACGGCGGCAGCAGTGCGCGGTTAAGCAGTCGCCTGATTCGCGGCAAACAAATCGCCAGCTCAGTGGATGCCGGTTATAACCTGTCTTCGCGGCTGGATGATTTATTTACCCTGGAAGCCACGCCTGCGGAAGGAAAAACGGTTCAGGATATCGAGCAGGCTTTGAAAGCGGAAATCAAACAACTGCAAACCGAACTGGTGAGCGCGGATGAGTTAAAGCGGATTAAAGCGCAAGTGCTGGCGAAGAATGTTTATGAGCGCGATTCTAACTTTTATCAGGCGATGCTGCTGGGGATGTTTGAGACGGTCGGGCTGGGCTGGCAAAAATACGATGAATATGTCAGCAAAGTCAATGCGATTACCGCTGAACAAATTCGCGAGGTGGCACGTAAATATCTGCTTGAAGACCGTTTAACCGTCGCTTATCTTGAGCCGCAACCGATTACAGAACAACCCAAATCCAGCCCGATAACAGGAGGTCGTCATGCGCATTAAGTTTTTAACGGTTTTATTGTTACTGTTTAGCGGTCATAGCCAGGCGGCGGCGAAAATTGAGCAATGGGCAACGTCGCAGGGAGCTCGGGTGTTTTATGTGCAAACCCAAGGTCTGCCATTGGTGGATATTCAAATCAGTTTTGACGCCGGCAGTGCCAGAGATGGCGAACAACACGGCATTGCAGGACTGACTACCGATTTATTGCAGGCGAGTGCAGGACAATGGGATGCCGACCAAATTGCGCAACGTTTTGAAAGTGTTGGTGCGCAATTTGGCGCCTCGGCGACGGTTGATTCCAGTTCCTTAACCTTGCGCAGTCTGACTGAACCGACTTTGTTGAACACCGCACTGGAAACTTTGCAGGCAGTTTTAACCAAACCGCAATTTAATGAGGCGGATTTTCAGCGTGAAAAAAATCATGCCTTAGCGGCCATCAAACAGCGGGAAGAATCGCCGGCGGATTTGGCCGATTTAGCCTTCGATAAAGCCGTATTCGGCAATCACCCTTATGCTTATCCGACAGGTGGTTATCTCAACACGGTTTCCAAACTGAAAGTGCAGGATTTAAAGCAGTTTTATCAGCGTTATTGTGTCGCTGCGAATGCGATGATTGTAATTGTCGGCGATTTAAGCAAACAGCAGGCCCAACAAACTGCGGAAAAATTATTCAAAAACTTGCCGGTCGGGCAAAAGCCGGCGCCGCTGCCAGAAGTAAAAATGCCGGAAAAAGCCAGTATCCAGGCGATTAAATTTCCTTCCAGTCAAACCCATGTCTTGGTAGGAATGCCGGGCATCAGCCGCACTGACCCCGATTATTTTGCCCTGTATGTCGGCAACCATGTGTTAGGCGGCAGCGGCTTGGTGTCAAAGTTATTTGACGAAGTGCGGGAAAAACGCGGACTTGCTTACAGCGCCTACAGTTATTTTGCGCCGATGGTAAAACAAGGGGCGTTTACGATTGGCTTGCAGACCAAAAATGAGCAAACCCAGCAAGCCTTGAAAGTCCTGAATGATACCGTGAATGACTTTGTGAACAAGGGCATTACTGAAGAAGAATTGCAGGCAGCGAAGAAAAATATCACCGGCGGTTTTGTGATGCGCTTTGACACCAACCAGAAACTTGCCGGTTATGTGACCATGATAGGTTTTCATGGTTTGCCGCTGGATTACCTCGACACATTCACCCAAAAGGTTGAAGCTCTTACAGTAGAGCAAATCAGAGAGGCCGTTAAAAAGCGCCTGATGCCGACATTGTTTCAAACAGTGACGTTAGGCGGTAAATAAGGCTAATTTTCCACATGTAGAGACGCGATTAATCGCGTCTCTACCAGAATCAATGCCTGCGTTTTCGGACCGTACAAACATGCTGAAAAAAGACGCTGTTAAATATTGCGATGAGTGCAAAAGCGCATTCTTCCCACACTCATCAGAAATGATGCAGCTTTGCCCTGAATGCGCCCATCACTTCTATGGCTATCCGCCATGTCAGCATGTTTTTACTAATCAGCGCTGTTCAAAGTGTGGTTGGGATGGTTCTCGCTCGAATTATCTAAAAGGGTTGCTGGAATCAAATTCAAATGAAGGAAATGAAAAATAAAGTAAAAATCATCGGCGGCGAATGGCGTAGCCGCAATATCACTTTTATTGATAGTCCCGGTTTGCGTCCTACACCGTCACGGGTGCGGGAAACCTTGTTCAACTGGCTGCAATACGATATTCAAGGGCGCCGCTGTCTGGATTTATATGCCGGCAGTGGTGCGTTAAGCTTTGAAGCGGCTTCGCGTGGAGCAAAAGCAGTGGTGCAGGTTGAAGAAAATCCTTTGGTATGCAGGCAGCTACATGAAAATGCGCAAATCTTAAAAGCCACGCAACTCAAAATCGTGCAAAGTGAGGTATTCCGTTTTCTGGCCGGAAATAGCGAGCCGTTTGATCTGGTGTTTATCGACCCGCCATTTGGGAAAAATTTGGCAGTGCAAACTTGCCAATGGCTGGAAGATAAAGGCTGGCTCAGTGCGAATGCGAAAATTTATGTCGAAGTGGAACAACAATTAGTGTTGGCAGGAATACCGGAAAACTGGCAGCTGCTAAAACATAAAACGGCGGGAGAGGTGGGGTATCATTTGTTTGTGCGGATGTCTGTCAGTTAAATTCCGTCAATCAATCGACATAAAAAACGCATTTTGATATAAAATCCTCCGATTTTACCTGACCACTATGCAAATCATCGCGATTTACCCCGGAACCTTTGACCCGATTACCAACGGTCATATCGACATTATTGCCCGCGCCGCCAAGCTTTATCATCGTGTGATTGTGGCCGTTGCCGTGAACAACAACAAAGCTCCCTTATTTTCGCTGGATGAGCGTGTAGCCTTGGTTCAGGCGGTGACAACCGAATTTGCCAACGTCAACGTCATAGGTTTTAGCACCTTGTTAGTGGAATTTGCCAAACAGCAAGGCGCGAATGTGATTTTGCGCGGACTTAGAGCCGTTTCTGATTTTGAATATGAGTTTCAATTGGCGGGCATGAACCGGCGTTTGTCGCCCGATTTGGAAACTATGTTTTTAACCCCAGCCGAACAATACGAATTTATCTCATCCACCATGATTCGGGAAATCGCCAGACTCAAGGGCGATGTTTCCAGTTTTGTGCCGCCGATAGTTGGCAATGCTTTAACCGAAAAATTTAAACAGGAGTAAAAAGTGGCCCTTATTATTAAAGATGAATGTATCAACTGTGATGTGTGTGAGCCGGAATGTCCAAATGGCGCGATTAGTCAGGGCGATGATATTTATGTGATTAATCCAGAGCTTTGCACTGAATGTGTAGGGCATCACAACACCCCGCAGTGTATGGAAGTGTGTCCGGTCGATTGCATCAGCAAAGACCCCGCCCACGTTGAAGACCATGATAGTTTGTATCAAAAATATCTTAAATTAACTGCTTAGGATATGGCTAAAAATAACTTCCCCATTTCTAAATTCACCGTTCTCCCTGAGCTTGTCGAAGGGTAATGTGGTTCGACTGTTCGGCAAGCTCACAGCTCACCACGAACGGATTCAGGGAAATTATTATTGACCGAATCCTTAAACCGTTTAATCAATCGGTAGATAAAATTACTGGATGGTGCAATCCCATACGGCGGAATACGCTATTCCTCCTTACGATTGGCCTTACCACGGTAAAAAGGAGTCGAAAAAATGTCATACAGTGATTTTAATCTGAAAAAAGTCAAAGACGAATTGCAATTAAATTTTATTGAAAATCAAGATTTGTTTGCCGCTGTTTCAGCTGTGAATGTCAGTGAGTTGTTACAGACGGTCCTTAATTATAATGTGCCGCTGGCTTTGGCAATGGGAACGGAAAAAGCCCGTTCAGAATTGATTATTGTTAATGTATTGTTAGAAGTTAAGCGGCTTTTATCGAATCAGATAAGTTTATTTTCAGGCATTAATTTGGATATTGACAAGGAAAAAGGGCTAACAGGTTTTTGTGATTTTGTGATTACTAAATCACCGGAGCAATATTATGTCACCGCCCCGCTGATTATGATTGTGGAAGCGAAAAGCGAATACATTATCGGTGGCTTAGGGCAATGTATCGCAGAAATGTATGCTGCCAATCTTTTTAATCAAAAAGAGGGAAAGGATATATTGCCGGTTGTCTATGGTGTCGTGACAACAGGTACAAACTGGAAGTTTTTAAAATTAGAACAGAATACGGTTTATCTGGATTTAAACGAATATCACATTTCTAATATCGGCAAAATAATGGCTATTTTTGTGGAAATGATTGACATTGAAGCAGCAAGGAGAGATTTTGGCGGATATGCTAGGAAATAAAACAAGCAGGTATAAAGCAATGCGGAATGCGGGAAAGGTTGGGATTGATGCTTTGTTCCCGGATTTCATTTCATTCCATCCAGGCTACTCGCTAACCTGTGCATATTGCAGAGCGTTTAGGTTTGAGGGTTTTCCATTAGGGGCTAGTCGTTGTGGGCTTGACCCTTTAACGCCACCTCTTTGCTCACCGGGAAACAGCAAACTCTCTGCCGCGGCTCTTAACGCGCTGTGTGCCATATAGATAATATCGGCCTCATTCAAGCCGTTCAGCAGACCTAAATTTCTTAAGGCATTGCGGAAAAAGCCGATAATCTTCTGGCTGATGGACAGCTCAGGATGAAACTCCACCAGATAACCGGCGATTTCCTCATTCATCAATTCGGCAGAAGTTTCGGCCTGTTCAGCGGCGGCAATTGCGGCCTGTAGCGGTTTGCTCTTGATTCTGCGGCCTTTCAGTTCGTTGATTTGATTCAGGATAGCCTGAAACTGCTCGCTGTTTTTGCCCAGTTGCAGCGCGTGTACGCCTATTTCGTGCAACGCCAGTTTTTTTAAATCGGTGCTTTGACTGATGTTATCGTGAACAAAGTAAGTGCTGTCATCGGCTGGATTGTAGAAGGCTTGGGCTTTAGGATTGAACCCCATGCGCTCCACGTCGGCACGGCTGATAATCTTAAACTTGCCCGTAGCAAACAGGCGATTTGTCCAGCCCTGCCCAAAGATTTTACTTAAGCCGGATTTGAGGCTGGCGGCGGTGTGGGGGCTTTGGGGGCTTGTATTTTGCTGGGATTGGGGTATAGTTTTACTTAAGTTGCTTTGCTCTGGTGTACCGTTTGGGCGTTCTTCGCTGATTTTATCAGAAGGAAATGCCGCAAAAGAGAGCTGATTATCAGCATCGGCTGGAGTTGTCGCGGACTTCTCCCAAAGCAATGGACTGTTCTTGATGACCCTGTCAACATTTCCCACAAAAGCGGTTTCAACACGGTAAAAATCCCCTGTTGCTGAGGGCACCATTTTGATGATGGCAACTCTGGCAATCTTATCTTTTCCGGTTATTTTCTTTACCAGCAATAATGCCCCGGCTTCTGCCTTTCTGATTTCATCCGGCTGACGAGTGATGTTATAAACAAACTCTTCGGTCGTCATTCCGGTTTTTTCAATGTCCTGCTTGTGTCGGCTTTCAATATGGACAATGCCGTACTTCTCACTTTTAGAGTCTATCCCTGGGTTAAGGCGAATTTTTCCGGCCTGGCGTTTTATCGCTTTGGATATTTCGGGGGTAATCTCGCCAAAGTCCAGCGTTCCATCTGGTGCAGTGACAAAGGATTCTGGCGTTAATTCTTCGGTAGTATCTTGGCGTAAGGAGTAGCGGGGGGCATTAGTTCTGCCATCTTTTAGGGTTGTTACTCCGTTATTGCTTGCATTGCTTGAGCTGTCAGCCTTGTTTTGCGCTGCATTATCAACGGTTTGCTGTTGCAAGTTGGGTTGCAAACTGTGGTTTGCGGTTTGCGTTAAATCACTTTTAGTTGTTAAGATTTCCTTAACAACTGGGGATTGCTCTGCTTCGGTTGATTGAATGGAGTTATCAACGGAGTTACCCGCAGGAGCAGGCCGTGCCTGCGATTGTTCGCGGGTATGACCCGCTCCTGCTGCCGCATCATCTGTAGGATTTTTAAACCGCGACAATTCCAGCTTAATCACTTCATCTAACCCGCGCAAAATCCCGGCCTCAAAGCCTGAAATTTTCTCACCGGCATAATGCTTTTTAACCGCGTCCTGAATCTCCCGCACGGAAGCTTTGCGGCGCATCGGTTGACCGTCAACATTAATCGCACTGAAAGCCCCGTTTTTAAACCAGTCGGGATTGACTGAGGCGGTGCGCCCTGTGATATTGCCGTTCTTGTCTTTGACAATCGCGCTGTCACCGTTGATCTGTAACTCATTCGCCAATCCCTGAATGCCCGGATCATAGGGGCTGTTCGGCTGCGGATTGCCGGCCTTGGCAGGTTCAACCACGGTTTTAACATAGGTCTCCAGCATGTTAATCGCGGTTTTCGGCTCGGCAACTGCAAGCTTTTTAATGGCATCTGTTACCGCGTCCTGACTCATGCCAAACTCCACCGCGTACTGGTCGGCAAAGCCTGAGCCGTGTTGTGACAATAAAGATGTTGCTTTGTTCCGGTCGGCTTTAAGCTGCGCTTTCTGTTGGTTTTCCGGCAGGTTGCGATAGTTGGCCAGCGGGTCTATATCGGTAAGCCCGGCAATATCACGCAGCCGGGTTCTGTTGGTTTCCGGTGCGGTGAGGTTTTCCATAAAGTTTTGTACCGCATTTTCTGCTTTACTTTCGGGGCTTTGCGGCAATTTAATCACGCCATCATGGGTTAGCAGCGGCTGCGCGGCTTGTTGCTGTAAGGTATTTCTGGCCAGAATTTCAGACGGCAACGCCTCCTGCGTTAATCCCTGAACAGGCTGCAATTCTGCGGTTTGCTGATTGGCGCGGTCAAAAAAGTTTTGCTGAAGCGGGTTTTGTCCAGCTCGTAGCGTGGGCTAAAGTAGGTTAGGCTGACGTAAGGAAGCCCAACGTTTGAGCCACTTTTGTTGCGCTTCGTTTCACTCAGCACAACCTGCAAAAACCGTTTTTTCACTTTTTGAAAAAGCGTTTTTTTGTGGCCCTGCTTAGACCACTGAAAATTTGATAATTCTTAGCTAATTTGTTTAGAATGCTGGCAAATTTCACCTCATCTAAAAAAACACCCATGCAGATTAAAGACATAAAAACCATGCCAATCGAACAAAGACTGATGTTGATGGAGCAAATCTGGGACAGTCTCTGCCATGAAAATCAGGAAATAAATTCTCCGGCATGGCATCAGCCGATTTTAGAAGAAAGAATCAATCTGATAAAAACCGGACAAGCCCGTTTTATTTCTCTTCAGGCATTAAAAAACAGCCGCTATGAAAATCACTGAAGTTACCGTTTTAGAACAAGCCGGTTGGGATATAGAAGAAGGCCGGGCGTTTTATGCGGCCAATGGTCAACACATTGGTGATTATTTTTTTGACAGCATTATTTCAGACATTGAATCACTGTATTTTTATGCAGGCATTCACGCTAAACATTTTGGACTTTATCGAATGCTGTCAAAACGTTTTCCTTTTGCAATTTACTATGACGTAGTGGATTCAACTGCTATGGTAATTGCTGTATTGGACACAAGACGTAATCCGGCATGGATACAGAAAAAATTAACGCAATAACTCGATAAGATACGCTAACTTATAGGATGTCGCTGACGTGAGGATGCGCATCGCCAACGTTTGAGCCACTATTCATTTTAATTTTTTAAAACTCCACTTGCCTGCAAACCAGATTAGCCATACAAAATTTGAAAAATATCGCCTTATTTTAGAAAGACTAAGGTATAATTCGATGTTTTTTTACCACAAATGAGAACTTTTGCAGACTAACGCCTGCTTTAACCTTGTTTTAATGATCATCCCTTAGAGTACAAACATGACAGACTTATCCCTTTACAGAAACATCGGCATCTTCGCACACGTTGATGCGGGTAAAACCACGACAACTGAACGTATTTTGAAACTGACCGGTAAAATTCACAAAATCGGCGAAGTCCATGATGGCGAAACCACCACCGACTTTATGGATCAGGAACGTGAGCGTGGCATTACCATTCAGTCGGCAGCAACGACCTGTTTCTGGAAAGATCACCGCTTTAACATTATCGACACCCCGGGACACGTTGACTTTACTATCGAAGTCTATCGTTCCTTAAAAGTTCTGGACGGCGGTATTGGCGTATTCTGCGGTTCAGGCGGCGTTGAGCCACAATCAGAAACCAACTGGCGTTATGCGAACGATTCTAAAGTTTCGCGGGTAATCTATGTCAATAAACTTGACCGTCTCGGTGCGGACTTTTATCGTGTGGTAAAACAGGTTGAAACCGTGTTAGGCGCAGTGCCTGTGGTAATGACCTTGCCAATCGGCAGAGAAGACGAGTTTGTCGGTGTGGTTGATTTACTGACCGAAAAAGCCTGGATTTGGGATGACTCTGGCGACCCGATGAATTATGAAATCAAAGACATTCCGGCTGACATGGTGGAACTGGCGGCAGAATGGCGCGAAAAATTGATTGAAGGTGTGGTCGATCAGGACGATGACGTGATGGAAAAATATCTGGAAGGCGAAACTCCAGATATTGACACCATTAAACGTTGTATCCGTAAAGGTACCATTAAAATGGATTTCTTCCCGACTTACTGCGGTTCATCTTTCAAAAACAAAGGCGTGCAGTTAGTGCTGGATGCGGTAATTGATTACTTGCCTAATCCGATGGAAGTTAATCCACAACCTGAAACTGACATTGAAGGCAATCCAACCGGCGAATATGCGATTGTTGACCCTGACAGACCTTTACGCGCATTGGCTTTCAAAATTATGGATGACCGTTTCGGGGCGTTGACTTTCTTGCGCGTTTACTCTGGCAGATTGGAAAAAGGCACATCCGTTTTAAACACTTACACCGGCAAAACCGAGCGAATTGGTCGTATCGTGCAAATGCACGCGGATTCTCGTGAAGAAGTTGAATCAGCACAAGCGGGCGATATTATTGCGGTATTGGGCATGAAAAACGTCCAAACCGGTCACACGTTATGCGATCCAAAAGCTCCAGCAACTTTAGAGCCAATGGTATTCCCTGATCCGGTTATTTCGTTGGCGATTTCGCCAAAAGATAAAGGCTCAAATGAAAAAATGGGTATCGCATTGGGCAAAATGGTCTCAGAAGACCCGTCTTTCCATGTGATGACTGATGAAGAAAGTGGCGAAACCATTCTGAAAGGCATGGGTGAGCTGCATCTGGATATTAAAGTTGACATTCTGAAACGGACGCATGGTGTAGAAGTCTCTGTGGGTAAACCACAGGTTGCTTACCGCGAAACCATTACCCGCATGGTAGAAGACGAATACACCCACAAAAAACAATCCGGCGGTTCGGGTCAATACGCGAAAATCATTTATACCATTGAACCATTAGAGCCAGGTGAAGGTTTCCAATTTGAATCAAAAGTTGTTGGCGGTAAAGTTCCAAGAGAGTTCTGGCCAGCCGTGGAAAAAGGCTTCAAGTCTATGCTGGACAAAGGCGTGTTGGCAGGATTCCCTTGCTTAGACTTTAAAGTGAATTTAATTGACGGGGATTTCCACGCCGTTGACTCGTCTTCTATTGCGTTCGAGATTGCAGCGAAAGCCGCATTCCGTCAGTCGATTCCAAAGGCAGGCCCACAGTTACTTGAGCCGATCATGAAAGTGGACGTATTCACTCCAGAAGATCATGTCGGTGACGTGATTGGTGACTTGAACCGTCGTCGCGGCATGATTAAATCACAGGAAGCGGGTGTGACTGGCGTGCGGATTAAAGCAGACGTGCCATTAAGCGAAATGTTCGGTTATATCGGTCATTTGCGTACCATGACCTCAGGTCGCGGTCAGTTCTCTATGGAGTTCTCGCATTACATTGCTTGCCCTAAAAACGTGGCAGACACTGTGATTGCAGAAGTGCGTGAGCGCGAAGCCGCTGCGAAAAAATAATAAAGTTTAGGTAACTTAACTTTTGAAGCCCCGATCAGCGTAAGTTGTTCGGGGTTTTTTATGTCCTTTAAAAACGGGCATCAAGATTTTTTCTGTTAAAATTTAACAGCTGGATTTTGTTTGCAAGGTTTGGCTTTTTTATTGGTTGCTGGATTTTAAAAACTACTTTTGATAATGATAACCGCTGACAACTTCCCCGCTTTATTACTCGCCTTAAATTTTGAGCAACACGATAAACAATACCGCAAAACTTTTGAAAACGGCACGGTGTTAGCAGCCAATTTTGCCAAACAAGAACTGATTTATCCGCAAGAGCAAGGCTTAAAAGTATGGGAGCGGCAGACCTGCAATTTTTCAGCAAGTGAAAATTTTGTGGTGTTTGAATGTGTGCATCGGTTGTTAGAAAAAGGCTACGCGCCGGAAAGCATTGAACTTGAGCCAAAATGGAAAGTCGGACACGGCGCGAGCGGCGGACGGGCGGATATTTTGGTTAAAGACCGCGAAAATAAACCGTTGCTGATTATTGAATGCAAAACTGCGGGTGGTGAATATGCCAAAGCCTTGAAATATACTTTATTCGATGGCGGACAGTTATTCAGTTATGCGCAGCAAATTCCCGCCACCCAATTTTTATGTTTATACGCTTCCGATTTCAATGACAAAAAAGAATTAAGCCGCGATTATTTTGTCATTTCCCATCAAGACAATCCAAAAATCTTAAGCCAGGATTCGCAATTAAAATCCTTTAAAAACGCACAAAACGTACAGGAACGGTTTGAAGTTTGGAAAAATACTTATCAATTGGAATCGCTGCCACCGGTGATTTTTGAAGAGAAAAGCCAGCCTTATCAAATCGGTAAAGATAAAGTGGAATTGGAGGATTTAAATCCAATTGATGCCCGCGATAAAGAAGGCAAATATCATCAGTTTCACACCATTTTACGCAAGCATAATGTGGCGCGGCGGGAAAATGCTTTTGAAGTATTGGTGAATTTGTTTTTATGCAAAATCGTGGATGAAACCGAACATGCGCACGATTTAAAATTTTATTGGAAAGGCATTGCTTACGACAATTATTTTGATTTAGTGGATAGATTGCAAAGCTTATATAAAACCGGCATGGAGCGGTTTTTAAATCAGGATATTATTTATATCAGCAATGATGAAATTGATAATGCGTTTTGGACGGTACGCAATAATAAAAACGCTACCAAACAGAAAATAAAAGAGATATTTAAGCAGCTTAAATTTTATAAAGGTTTGGATTTTGATTTTATCAAAGTTCACAATAAAAACCTGTTTGATAAAAACGCCAAAGTGTTAATTGAAATTGTGCAAATGTGGCAGGAGTCGCGGTTAAAAACCGATGCCCAAAATCAGTTTCTAGGCGATATGTTTGAATATTTTTTAGATAACAGCATTAAACAATCGGAAGGGCAATTTTTTACCCCAATGCCGATTTGCCGCTTTATTTTAATGGCGTTGCCGTTGCCGGAATTAATAAAACAAACAGAATACGCGCCGAAAATGATTGATTATGCTTGCGGCGCGGGACATTTTTTAAATGAATATGCGGCGCAAATTAAACCGTTTGCGTTGGAAAATAACCAGCAGCCGTTAAAAACCTTTTATGCCAATAAGTAGTTAAACAAAAGTTATACGGTATTTAGTTCCAAAATTTGAAAGTATATCCACCACCGTTTTTTTCAAATTTGCATAACTGACGTAACACGACAAAGGCAACCATTCATATT
>CAIQWF010000056.1 GCA_903875455.1 uncultured Pseudomonadota bacterium | reverse complement strand
GTTCAAGTAAGCAATCGAGTCGCCGCAATACAAACATCGGCAAAATAACATCACGGTATTTACCGCGTACAAAAACATCCCGCAAACAATCATCGGCGATTGACCAAATAAAACTGACAATTTTGTTATGTGTGCTGTGATCCATAGTCGCTTCTTAGAATAATCCTGAGTATTCAGCTAAAACCGGTAAGTTTAAAGCTTTATAGCGATTGACGGGGAGATTTTTTGAAACGATAAGCTAATGAAAATTAGCTTTATGTTATTGAGAAGGAGAATAGCCTGAGTCAATGACCCAATAACTATGAATACCGGAAATTGACCGGATTCAAGGCAAAAAAAAGGGCTTGCATTGCTGCAAGCCCTTATTTTATTTGGCTCCTCCGACAGGGCTCGAACCTGTGACCCAATGATTAACAGTCATTTGCTCTACCGACTGAGCTACAGAGGAATAATTTTGTCTAAATGGCGCGCCCGAAGAGATTCGAACTCCTGACCGCTCGGTTCGTAGCCGAGTACTCTATCCAGCTGAGCTACGGGCGCATAATCATTTAATCCGAGCATTATCCTTTAATTTTTAATCCTTGTCAACTTGTTTTTCAAGCCAACATTATGAAACATGGCGGAGAGAGAGGGATTCGAACCCTCGATGCGCTTTTGGCACATACTCCCTTAGCAGGGGAGCGCCTTCGGCCTCTCGGCCATCTCTCCTAAAGCTTCTTAGTTTTCAGAACCAGCTTGTCCTGCTGATTCGGCTTGCTCTTTTTTAATCCTTTCGTAGATTTCTTCGCGGTGAACCGAAACTTCTTTTGGCGCATTTACACCAATACGAACCTGATTACCTTTGACCCCAAGAACAGTGACTGTAACTTCATCACCTATCATTAGGGTTTCTCCAACACGGCGAGTTAAGATCAGCATAATATCTCCCTACATTCTTAATAAAAATCTACCGTTCAAAAACAGCAACCGATCAAGCAGTATATTATACCAGATTTTCTGGATAAATAAAGTCTTATGATACGTTTGCCTTATCCAAGTCAAAAGCAGCATGTAATGCTCTGACAGCCAATTCTAAATATTTCTCGTCTACGACTACTGAAATTTTAATTTCTGAAGTAGAAATCATTTGGATATTAATATTTTCAGCGGCCAGGGTTTTAAACATAGTGCTGGCAATTCCAGCGTGTGAACGCATTCCAACCCCAACAATAGAGATTTTAACAATACTGTTATCACCTAATACTTGTTTCGCGCCCAATTCAGTACAAATATCTTCCAGAATTTTTTTGGCTTTTACATAATCATTACGATGCACGGTAAAAGTAAAATCAGTCGTGCCGTTTGCTGAAATATTTTGAATAATCATGTCGATTTCAATATTTTCATCGGCAATCGGAGCCAAAATTTTCGATGCCACCCCAGGCATATCTGGTACGCCGGTGATAGTTAATTTTGCTTCGTCGCGATTAAATGCAATGCCTGAAATTAAAGCACTTTCCACTTGTGTATCCTCATAGGTGATAAGCGTGCCATTGCCTTCGGTGAACGAAGACAATACCCGCAATTTAACATTATATTTACCGGCAAACTCCACCGAACGAATTTGTAACACTTTCGATCCCAAGCTGGCCATTTCCAGCATTTCCTCAAAAGTAATTTGTTCTAAACGACGTGCTTTCGGCTCAATACGCGGGTCGGTAGTGTAAACACCGTCCACGTCGGTATAAATGTGACATTCATCGGCTTTTAACGCGGCAGCCAGTGCCACGCCGGTGGTATCAGAGCCGCCACGACCTAAAGTGGTAATATTACCGTCCTCATCAATACCTTGGAAACCTGCAACCACTACAACTTTACCTGCTTCCAAATCGGCACGGATGCGACTGTCATCAATTTTGCGAATTCTGGCTTTGGTGTGAATACTGTCGGTTAAAATTTTCACTTGTCCACCGGTGTAAGAACAGGCCGGACAGCCTAAATCTTCTAACGCCATGCTTAACAGGGCTGTGGTGACTTGCTCACCGGTAGAAATCAAGGCATCCAGCTCCCGGCCATTGGGCTGCGCCTGCATTTGTTTGGCCATATCAATCAAGCGGTTAGTTTCACCGCTCATCGCCGAAACCACAACCACAATCTGGTCGCCTGTATCACGAACTTTTTTTACCTTTTGCGCCACCGCTTTAATTCTCTCGATTGTACCGACAGAAGTGCCGCCAAATTTATAAACATAAACTGCCATTGTTATGAAAATCCTCTTAACTACTTAATTGTTGTGCTACCCACGCCGGAACAGCGGCTAATGCGGCATCCAGTTGTGACACATCATCACCGCCTGCTTGTGCCATATCAGGACGGCCGCCACCTTTACCGCCCACTTTCAGTGCCACGGAATTGACTAAATCACCGGCTTTTAACCGTGAAGTCTGCTCTTTAGAAACACCGGCAATCAGGCTGATTTTGCCATCTTTGACGTTTGCCAACACAATTGCTGCACTGCCTAATTTGTTTTTCAACTGGTCAACCATATCACGCATGGCTTTCGGGTCAATGTCATCCAGACGTACTGCCAACACTTTGAGTCCCTCTATTTCAACGGCCTGCGAAGTCAATTCCCCACCGGCGGAGCTGGCTAATTTTGATTTCAATCGATCTAATTCTTTTTCCAGCGCCCGATTTTTTTCCAGTAATTGCTGAACTTTATCCACTGTCTTATCCAGCGGGGCTTTTAACAAACTGGCAATATTATTCAACGCACTGTCAGTATTTTTCATCCAATCTAACGCAGCCTGTCCTGTCACGGCTTCAATCCGCCGCACACCGGCAGCAACACCGGATTCACTGACAATTTTAAACAAGCCGATGTCGCCGGCTCTTTCCACATGGGTGCCGCCGCAAAGCTCAGTGGAAAATTCGCCGATTTTCAACACCCGCACTTCATCGCCGTATTTTTCGCCAAATAACGCCATCGCTCCTGCTTGCATCGCCTCATCTTTCGCCATCACTTGGGCAGCAACCGCATTATTCAGGCGAATTTGCGCATTCACAATCTGTTCGACCTGGCTAATTTCCTCGGCAGTCATCGGTTCAAAATGTGAAAAGTCAAAACGCAAGCGCTCAGGATTAACCAACGAACCTTTTTGTGCCACATGTTCGCCTAAGGTCAAGCGCAATGCCGCATGGAGCAAATGCGTAGCGGAATGATTCAATTCGGTTGCTGCTCTCTTATCAACATTCACCAGCGCATGGCAAGGCTGATTGACTTTCAGAACGCCTGATACCACCTGTCCTTTATGCAAAAATAAATTGCCACCCTGCTTTTGTGTGTCGGCAACTTCAAATACTGCACCATTGCTGTCAATGCGCCCGCTATCACCAACCTGGCCTCCGGATTCAGCATAAAATGGGGTTTTGTCCAAAATCACCACCCCCTCTTCACCGGCTGGCAAGCTATCAACTGCCACACCTTTGCTAAACAGGCCGACAATATTGGCTTTATCGTCAGTGTAATGATAGCCGACAAATTCGGTTTGACTGTCGTGAGCAATTTCCTGATCATAATCCGCACCAAAATTGCTGGCACCCCGCGCCCTTTCGCGCTGTTCCGCCATGGCAATTTCAAAACCGGCATGGTCAACGGTCAGATTGTTTTCACGGGCAAAATCGGTGGTCAAGTCCACCGGAAAACCGTAAGTATCATAAAGCAAAAATGCTGTTTCACCGGGAATCACTGTGCCGTGGATTTTTTCCACACAGGCTTCCAGAATTTTCATGCCTTGTTCCAAAGTTTCGGCAAAACGCTGCTCTTCTTTCTGCAAAACCCGTTCAACCTGTGCTTGTGCTGCTTTCAGCTCAGGATAAGCATCCCCCATTGCAACGGCTAACGGCGCAACCAGTTTATAAAAGAAAACATCACGAATCCCTAAACGATAGCCATGTCGAATTGCCCGACGAATAATTCGCCGTAATACATATCCACGCCCTTCGTTAGACGGCATCACTCCATCAGCAACCAAAAACGCACAAGAGCGGATATGATCGGCAATCACCCGCAACGAACTGAGGGTTAAATCATCCGTATTAGCCAATTGTGCCGCAGCTTTTAACAAATTCTGGAATAAGTCAATTTCATAATTGTTATGCACACCCTGTAAAACCGCAGAAATCCGCTCCAAGCCCATGCCGGTATCGACTGACGGTTTTGGTAATGGATGCAAGGTGCCGTCTGCATCGCGGTTGTATTGCATGAAGACCAGATTCCAGACTTCAATATAACGGTCGCCATCTGCATCAGGGCTGCCTGGAGGACCTCCAGCTATGTCTTCACCATGATCGTAAAAAATTTCACTGCACGGGCCGCAAGGGCCGGTATCGCCCATCGACCAGAAATTGTCTTTCGCACCAATTTTTGAAAACCGCTGCGGATCAATGCCTATTTCCTCCAGCCAGATTTGTTCGGCCTCTGAGTCTTCTTCAAATACTGTCACCCAAAGTTTTTCAGCCGGAATTTCCAGATTTTTGGTTAAAAACTGCCAGGCAAATTGAATGGCCTCTCTTTTAAAATAATCTCCAAAACTGAAATTGCCCAGCATTTCAAAAAACGTGTGATGTCTGGCCGTGTAACCCACATTCTCCAAATCGTTATGCTTGCCACCTGCGCGCACACAACGCTGACTACTGGCAGCCCGGCTAAAATCGCGCTGTTCCCTGCCCAGAAAAACATCCTTAAAAGGCACCATTCCGGCATTGGTAAAAAGTAAGGTAGGATCGTTGCCGGGAACAAGAGAACTGCTAGCTTGCAGGGAATGCCCATGCTCACGGAAAAAACCCAAAAAGGCAGCACGCAATTGTGCGCTGGTCATGTTTTTCATAATGTTAAAAGAAGTTAATCTATGTAAAGGTTAATGATTTGAAATACTGTGGGGAAATGCAGGCCTAAAGATAAAATTATCTAACTCTCTATCTGGATTGTAAAATTTCAATGGTTTTTTTATCGTAAATCCAGACTTCTAAGGCATCATTATCAAAATATCATTGAATTTTTGTATGCTTTTCTCTTTTAGAGTTGCAATCTGAGAAGATTTCAATCCAAATTTCTGGAGCAGTTCGGTTTATTTTACCTGATAGTTTAGATTTCAGAATAGGATTCGTCATCCATATCGGAGAAAGGTTCATAAACTTCTGTAAAAGGCGCTGCGGGACGATTAAAAGCCTGGACCCGAATCTGGCTTTCCAGTTGCGCAGATTTTTCAGGATGTTCAGCTAAAAAATTTCGCACATTTTCTTTGCCCTGCCCCAGTTTTTCATCGCCATAAGCATACCAGGAGCCGGACTTCTGCAAAAAGCCATACTGCAAGCCCAAATCAATTAACTCTCCTAAAAATGATATACCCTCGCCATATAAAATTTCAAAACGTGCTTCTCTAAAAGGTGGCGCCACTTTATTTTTCACTACTTTGATGCGGGTTTCATTTCCAATTACCTCATCATCTTTTTTGACCGAGCCAATCCGGCGGATATCAAGCCGAACCGAGGAATAAAACTTTAAGGCATTGCCACCGGTGGTTGTTTCGGGGCTGCCAAAGGTCACGCCAATTTTGCTGCGTAGCTGATTGATAAAAATAACCAAGGTATTGGTGCGATTAATATTAGCCGTCAATTTCCGTAAAGCCTGCGACATCAGCCGGGCTTGCAACCCCATATGCGATGCGCCCATATCACCCTCAAGCTCAGCTTTTGGGGTTAACGCCGCCACTGAATCGATTACCACAATATCCACCGCGCCTGAACGCACCAGCATATCGGCAATTTCCAGAGCCTGTTCGCCATTATCCGGTTGCGATACCAATAAATCAGCCACGTTCACACCGATTTTTTCCGCATAACTAGGATCCAAAGCGTGTTCGGCATCGACAAACGCCGCAGTCCCTCCGGTTTTTTGCACCTGAGCTATCACTTCCAATGTCAGCGTGGTTTTGCCTGAGGACTCGGGGCCATAAATTTCAATAATTCTGCCTTTAGGTAAACCTCCACAACCTAATGCTATGTCCAATGATAACGAGCCGGTCGGGACAACCTGAATATCACGGAATGCCGCAACATCACCCATCCGCATCACAGAACCTTTGCCGAATTGTTTTTCTATTTGCTGCAATGCTGCGTTTAGAGCCTGCTTTTTATTATCATCCATATCGTGGCCTAGTTTGTTTGAGGTTTAAGAAAAAAGAACCCGCAAGTTGCATCTCAAAAAAATAAGACACCGCTTGAAGGGATAGAATTAAATGACTATTTCAATTTCAATAATTTAGAAATGGTTAGATAGTCATTTTCAACGGCATTTAAATGAGCCTCCAGATCCGCCATATAAGGCTCCAACTCAACCTCCATCCATTGAGCGAGGATCATCTCCAGTTTATCAAACAGCAAATCAGATTTACGATTTAAACCTGTTACCAAGGTCAAACCTGAAGGAAACGTGGGCAAAGTTGCAATTTTTAAATCTGGGCGGAACTTTTTTAAAATCAGCACAATTTTCCAGGTGTCTCCCAACCAAAATCCGGTTTTTCTTTCTCTGCTTGCAGTGATTGGAATTACTGGAAAAGTGTCATGGATTGCCACGATGGTTTTTGAATTTGAATAATGTTCGATATTGATGAAATCTTTGAGGGTTTGATCAAAGGTATGAAGTCCATCAATAAATGCCAAATCCACAGATTTTTCACCCAATACTTCTTTTAAGTCATATTGAATAAAAAAGTCATCGCTAGGCATTTTAAATAATTTAACCCATGCTTCTTGCGAGTAAATCACCTGAAATGCGGGGTCAATTCCTATTGCTTTGGTAAAACTTTGAGCGAACTGAAGAGACTTTCCTGACTCGACTCCAATTTCGACATAACTTTTAGGTTTCACGGCCTGATGCAGCCAAATCAACCATTCCAGATAGTTGCTTCCGGGAAAGCGTTCCTGAGCTAAACGCACATGTTCTGCGGCATCAGCAGGCCAGTGTTGTTCTGTTTTATTATTCACAATTTCTTTTCCGTAAAATCGTTAAAATTTGAGTTGCATTGGCTTTGCACTAATCAGGCTTAAGTGAAACTTGGTCAGCTTCCCCATTTCGCCAGATAAGTCTGATATTTCTCCTGCCATTGCTTTGTGCCAAAGGCACCGCCACTTTGATGCGTCAGACAGATAGGCCAGGTGCCTAAGCGCAATCCGGCCTGCCTTGCGGTGCGGCAAAAATCCATATCATAAAAATGGAAGTCGAAGCGCGTATCAAACCTTACTCCTTTCGAGACTAACACATCTTTTCTGGCCGCAAGAAAAACCCCGTCCAGAAATTCGCAATCAGCTGGCACAGTGCCAAAAAATGAAATATTTCCAAATGCGCTACTTCCGTGTGCAACAGCGCCACTTAAATTAGCTTTGTCATCCCAGGTAAAATCGGTATCGACAAAAGCCCAGGCTGGCTGATTTTGAACTTTCCGGCGATTGCCTGCAACGCCAATCACATCGTAGCTTTGCAACCCTGCAATAACACGGTCAGCAAAAAAATAGTCCTCAATCCAGACATCATCATGAATGAAAACCAGGATATCGCCACCATCCGCTGCTGCGATGCGAGCATTATAAACTTCAGGAAGACCAAGTTTATTTTCAACAAAAACACAGGCAAAAAACCGACCATCATTCCCAAGCCGACGCAAAGAAATCCCCAGCGCTGATGTATTCCAAAAATCATTTTCGGTTAATCGTGTTGCTGTAATTATTTCAATCATCGCAAAATAGTTCCTTTAAAATTGTCTCTGCTAAAAGTTTTTTGCATTTAAGTGATTCAACATAAATTTTCCGGTGTATTTTTGGAGTCCAAACTCGCGAGTTTGGACTCCGGCCTAGCAACTAAATACCGAAGAACTTTTGTTTT
>CAIQWF010000055.1 GCA_903875455.1 uncultured Pseudomonadota bacterium | reverse complement strand
TGGCCGAGTTACAAATTCGTGCCGCTCTATTAAATCGTTTCACTTATCTTGGCACACCCATGACAGTTGCTATAGCATAAAACTGTTTTGGGGTTGGGGAGGCTTGGAACAAATTTGATTTGTGCAACAAAGCCATCCAACCCGATAAGATGCGCTAACTTTATAGGATGCCGCTAACGCAAGGAAGCGCATCGTAACGTTTGATGTGCCCCTTTCGTTCGGCACATCCTATGCTGAGTTTACTGTAAGTCCGCTAATAGGGAGTTACGGGTTCAGACAACTACTTTTTCAACTCCGCAGCATTTCTGGAATTATCCGGCAAATTAATCGACACCCAAAACGTCGCAATAAACACCAAAATCCCTAACACCAAAATAGACAGAATCGGATCGGCATTTTGCGCGGTCGCGTAAGTATAACTGCCCACCGCCAGCAGCATCACCCCATTCTCAAAAAAGCCCTGCAACGCCACCGCCCGGCCGCTGCCGATACTTTGTTGCCCCAAATCCTGCAACGCCGCATTCACCGGCACAATAAACATCCCGCCCATCACCCCAATTAGCAGCAAGGTAAACCGCGCCGGCCAAATACTGTCAGTCAAACTCAAGCCGACAATAAACAAAGCCATCAAATAGGCCGGAATTCTGGCCCGCCGCAACCGGTTTAACGGAATCAACAGCGGCACCACTATTGAACCGACGATGATTCCCAACGCCAGAAACAACGTCAGCTCCGAAATTTCAGTGGCGTTTTTCAGCGACAACACCAACGGCGCCCAAACCACAATAATCACTCGCAAAGTCGCTGCCGTCGCCCAAAACAACGACGCCCCCAACATCGAAAAACGCGAACGCGGCGTGGTAAAAAAGCGCCTCATTTGGTGGGCAAACTGGAGAATTTTCCAGCCGTCGGTTTTATGTTGCGTTTGAGTAGTCGGTAAAAACAAGGTCATCACAGCCGATAACGAAAACATCACGATGGTGCCGACCAAGGCCCAGAATATCGACTGGTCGGCAACTTTTGCCCCGACCATCATCCCTGACAAAATCGCCAGAATCGTTGAACCCTCAATCCAGCTATTGGCTTTCACCAACAAACTGTCATCACCGGCCAGTTCCGGCAAAATGCCATATTTGGCCGGGCCGTAAATCGCCGCGCCCGCGCCGACAATGCAATAAGCAATTAACGGCTCGACATCTAACAGCAATAACCCGGTTCCCAAGGCTTTCACCAGATTGGCAATGAATAGCACCCGCGCTTTCGGATGATTATCGGCAAACACCCCGACCCACGGCGCTAAAACTACCGGCGCGACCAGAAACACACTTTGCAGCGCCGGGATATACCAAGCCTGCTGGGTTGCCGATTGCATCACCAAGGCAATCACGGTAAATAAAATCGCGTTATCGGCAAAGGCGGATAAAAATTGGGCGACTAGCAGCGGGTAGATTTGTTTGTTCATGATGTTTTCTGTTTCCTGCTAATCCTGCTCGACAATGCGATTGTTAATAGGTTGGAGCGGGCGGGCGTTATAGCCTTCCAGTTGTTGAATCAAGCCAATCTGTTCCGGCGAGGCATCAAAAATATGCTGATAAATAACCCAGTTGACCCGTTCAGTATAAGGCGGCGTGGTTAAAGAGCCTTGATAGTGATAATGATGGGCCAATTTGCCTTTATCTTCCAGGGACAGAAAGTGGGTGAGCTTGACCTGATTGAACTCCAGCGTTTTTGAACTGTGCGGCTGTTTCGGCACCGAGTTTAAAAACTCGCTGAGAAACCTGTTTTCCGGGCCCATTTTGAACAGCAAGGTTATCACCACATAAGAAGGTTCTTTATCGGCAGTGGAACAGACAATGTGCATCTCCATCGGGTAAACAATACCGTCAATATGATGTTCGGCGGGAGTGTGAAAATGAAATTGTCTAAAAGCATAATGCACACCTTCAAAAACAACTTCACTGCCCCGGGCAAAATCTACCTGCACCGTATGGCCCTTATTTTCTACCGCGTTGATTTCACCCCTAAAATGCACTTCATATTGCTGATTTTTCTTCATTTTGTGCGATTTTAGGGTATGAATATTAATCGGTGATTGATACTTGCCGGGGTCTTGCAGCGATAAATTATGTTCGTCTGCGGACTTTGGCGCGACAGGTTCCGGCTGAACAGTTTGAACAGTTTGAACAGTTTGAACAGCTTGGCTGCTGCAATTTAGCAGTGACAGGCTCAATACTGTCAGCTGGGCCGTTTTAAAGGTTCTGGAGTTTGGATTCATCATTGTCCTATCTTGATTTAGTCAAGCTTTAAAATTAAGCATTTAATTTAGCCGCCAGTTCAGTGGTTTTGAAATAATCGGTTTTGCCGGCTCCCAGCAGCGGAATAGCATCCACGGTAAAAATCTTGCGCGGAAAATTAATCGCAGCAACGCCTGCTGAGGCGTCAGTCAGCTGTTTCAAGGTCGCCTGTTTTTGGGTGGTGAGCAGAATAATCTCTTCGCCTTTTTTCGGATGGGTCAAACTCACTGCGGCATGATGGGCATCCGGCCAAGCCTGCAAGGCCAATTGTTCAACCACCGCCAGTGACACCATTTCGCCGCCGATTTTGGCAAAGCGTTTACTGCGGCCTTTAATATGGATAAAGCCTTCATCATCGACGTCGACAATATCGCCGGTATCGTGCCAACCCTCGCCAAACACTGACGCAGGCGGCACTAACACACCGGGGTTTTTCGGCAATAAATAGCCTTTCATAATATTCGGCCCGGCCACATGCAGCTTGCCGCCCTGTTCAATCCCTTCCACCGGTTCAATTTGATAACGCATTTCCGGCATAAACCGCCCGACTGATCCGAGTTTGAAATCTATTGGGGTATTTACTGAAATGACCGGTGTGGTTTCCGTGACGCCGTAGCCTTCCAGAATCCGAATCCCGAATTTTTCCGCCCATAACGCCCGGGTTGCTTGCTGGAGTTTTTCCGCGCCTGCTACCACATAACGGATTTTGAAAAAATCGTAAGAGTGCGCTTTTTTCCCGTATGCTGATAAAAAGGTATTGGTGGCAAACATGATGGTGGCATCGATTTCGTAGGCAATTTCAGGGATGACGCTGTAATGCAGCGGTGACGGATAAAAGAAGGTTTTCATGCCGTTCATGATTGGCAATATGGTAGCGGCAGTAAAACCAAAAGAATGAAACATCGGCAAAAAGTTCAGCACAACGTCATTGGCATTGAAACTAATCCGCGCCTTGACCTGATTGATATTCGCCAGAATATTGCTATGCGACAGCACCACGCCTTTCGGTGCGCCTTCGGAACCGGAAGTAAACAGCACCACCGCCGGGCTGTCAGGGCTGTATTGAGTGTGGTCATACCAATAATCGGCGGTTGCACATTGCAGCAAAGCCTTCAGTTTATCCAGTGCCGAAATCTGCATTGCAATATCTTCCAGATAAACTAACTGCACCTGCTGACTTAACGCTTCTGCGTCATCGGTTAATTTCGCCATTTCGACAAAGCGGCGCGAAGTCAGCACGGTTTTAACCGCGCCGGTTTGACAGGCAGAAATCATTCCCGCCGAGCCGATGGAATAATTCAGCATGGCCGGAATCCGGCCATAGATTTGCAACCCTAACACCACACACAAGGTTTTGGTGGTATTCGGTAACAATACCCCAACGTGTTCACCCGCTTCGGAAACGTTTTTCAGGGCATTGGCAATCGCCAGCGAGCGGGTGATGATGGTGTTATACGATAGCGGTTTGCGTTCCAAATCTTCGGCGACTTCATGACCGCCGCCGTGAATGGTGCGGGCCTCCAGCAAACTGGCAAAAAGGGTTTGTTGATAATGACTGGTGGCGAACATCATCTCAGTCATAATATCTGCCAAAACATGGCCGCTGGCTTTGCGGCGCGATTTGCCGTGAATATTGTCCGCCGCGTGAATTTTAGTATGCGGCAAAATCTGAATGGTGATTTTTGGGAACAGCCGCAACCGCACGATATTTCTGAGTTTGGAAAAATGGGTATATTCCGCGCCGTGAATCCGCACCGGCAAAATCGCCGCTTCCGACTTATCCGCCACCATGCCGGGGCCGTCATAAATTTTCATTAACGAGCCGGTGACGGTAATCCGGCCTTCCGGGAAAATTACGGTTTTGGTGTCATTTTTTAAATGGCTGATTAAGGCTTTTAATGACAGCGGATGGGTGGGATCCATCGGGAAAACTTCCGACAATCCCAGAAACGGTTTTAGCCACCAGCGTTGGGAAATCTGGGTGTTAATCGCAAAAGTAATCCTGTCAGGCAAAAACACTCCCAGCAGCAGCGGGTCAAGAAACGAGGTGTGATTGGAAATAATCAGCACCCGTTTTCCGGCCTGGTAGTAATTAGCTAAACCATGAACTTCGACTTTATAAATAAAAGTCAGCAGCCAGTGCAAAAATTTCTTTATGAGAGCGTGCATCGGTTTTCTCCTGATTTTTTGGGAAGGTGGCGGGGAATGAAAATCATCGCGAAGACACTATAAACAATAATTAAACATTGTTCAATTAATTTATTTTTGCCGGATTCAAGATGACATCAGCGCGTTATTTCAGCTGCGGCGATGACTGTACCGCTGATTTATAACAAGACGATTAAATGTTGAAAAGTGTATCATTTTAGCCATTAAAACAAAGCCTTCGGAAATTTATCCGCACTCTGATAATCAGATTTAAACCGTTTTTATTGGCGTGGTTTAAAATACAACTTAAAACTGCAAGCTATCAACAAGAGGAAGTTATGAAAAATTTAAGCCGGGTTATGAAAGTGTCGTTTTTGTCGCTGGTGTTTTCAGCGGCGGGCCTAAGTTATGGCGGTGTGCTGGACGGTTTGTCTGAGGATTTGAACCAGGATGACCCCAAACCCAAAAAACACAAAAAAGCGCCAAAGCCGGTTGTTAAGCATCATCGGGTGAAAAGAGACAGGGTTGAGGAGGCTCCTGCTCCGGCAGCCGATGCAGCGGCAAGCTCGGCAAATGATGTGATTGAACCGGAAATGGTGGCCATCAAAGGCGGCTGTTTTCAAATGGGCAGCCCGGAATCAGAACCGCAAAGAGATAGCGATGAAAAACAGCATCAGGTTTGTGTCGATAATTTTGAAATGGGCAAATATGAAGTGACGCAAGCGCAATGGCAGGCAGTGATGGGCAATAATCCTAGCCATTTTAAAGGCGAAAACCTGCCGGTTGAAAATGTCAGCTGGAACGATGCCCAAAGCTTTATTGAAAAACTGAATGCCAAAACCGGCAAAGCTTATCGTTTGCCGACGGAGGCGCAGTGGGAATATGCGGCGCGGGCGGGGACAACAACACCTTTTTATACCGGCAACTGCATTAGTACCAGGGTAAGCGCATATAAATCTCATGCCGCAAAAATAACATCCTCGCGGAATTTATCACTTAAAGAAGCTTTAAAACGTTTTCGTTTTATACTCAGCTTGGAAGGCTCTTTTTTCAATAAATT
>CAIQWF010000054.1 GCA_903875455.1 uncultured Pseudomonadota bacterium | reverse complement strand
GCTCTCTATAACAATTGGCAATTACATCCAAAGCGCATAATTTTTACAAGTGAACGTAGCCATAAATAGGCTTGGATAGGCTTCGTATCGATGATTTTGATTTTTATGACAAAACCCTAAGAGCTTGTAATGGTTTGTGAAATTTCTATTTAGCTAACTGATTATTTTTTAATGTTGAAACATCTCTAATTCCTTTTGCCAAACCCGCTTGCCGTTTTAAAGGTTTGTTTTTCGCATTTTAACGTTAAGTAGTTAAGAAAAAGTTATCCGGTATTTATCTTTTTGTAGGTGCGAATTCATTTGCACTGTTTGGATAAATCCGAACCTACCTATACCTTAAAACTTTTGTTTCGTTACTTAAATAGCAAATTACGCCTGCCTACTTATTGCTGCCGCAAAATCAGCATCGGCGACTTGTTCGTCACCTCACGCACACCCAAATAACCCGCCAGTGTCACAAACACCGTCCCAATCACTGGCGTTAAGCCACACAACAACAAATTCGCGTGATAATCCATACCAAACAGCCAATGATAAAGCGCGAACACCAGCACCTGCGAAATAATCACCGCCAACAGCCCGGAAATAAAACCTAACAACGAAAACTCCAAAAGATGAGTTTTGCGCAATAGCGCCCGATTCGCCCCCAAAGTCCGCATTAACGCCCCTTCATAAATCCGTTGGTCTAATGAGGCATAAACTGCCGCAAACAACACCGTAAAACCTGCCAGCAGCGCGAAATACAACACATAATTCACCGCTGTGGTTAATTGGGTCAAAATCATTTTCAGCTGCGCCAGAATCACATCCACTTCCAGCACCGTGATATTCGGATAGGTTTTCACCAACAGATTCAGGCTGTTTTTCTGAGTTTTATCCAGATAAAAACTGGTCAAATAAGTGCTGGGATAATCATCCAAAGTTTTGGGCGAAAAAATCATGTAAAAATTCGGCTTCATCGTGTCCCAGCGTAAGCTGCGCAGATTGCCAACTGTGGAATTAAACTGTTGACTACCCACAGTAAAAGTCAGCGTATCGCCAACTTTGATGTCCAAATTTTTCGCCAGTTTTTCTTCCACCGACACTAAATTTTTCGGTGCCGTCTCAACATTCCACCAGTTTCCAGCCACAATTTTATTATCACTGGGCAAAGTGCTTGACCACGTTAAGCTTAAATCACGCCGAATCGCCCGTTCACCTTGCGATTCTTTACTGACAATTTTCTGCACTGCAATATTATTAATTGCCACCAACCGGCCGCTAATAACCGGATAAAGTTGATTGCCGGCAATCTGTTGCCGCTGCAAATCCTCGGCAAAATCTTTTAATTGGGGCCGGAAAATATTCATGGCAAAATGATTCGGCGCGTTGGCCGGTAATTGCAATTGCCAGTCATTCAGTAAATCAGTACGCACCGTAAAACTCAACATCATCGCCACCAGCGTCATGCTAAATGCCAGAATTTGGCTGACACTGGTTTGCGGGTTGCGTAACAAGGCCTGCAAGCCAAACCGCCAGGTTAAATTCAGTTTCGGCAACAATTTTCGCGCCTGAATTAACAGCAGATACAACAATCCGCCTAACACGATAAGCAACAGCAAACTGCCGCCGATAATAGTGGCGGTCATTTTCAAGTCATTGGTATATCGCCATATTAACAGCGCAATTAAGGCCAACGCCAAACCATACACCAGCCACGCGCTAGTTGGTAACGGTTCCAAATCACGCCGCAACACCCGCAACGCCGAAACCTTTTTCAGCCGTAATAGCGGTGGCAGGGCAAAACCTAACAGAATCGCCAGTCCGGTTGAAAAGCCGAACAAAACTGCAAACAGGCTGGGACTGGCAACCTGTACAGGTAACAAACTGCGTAACAAATAAAACAATCCTTGTTGCGCTAACCAGCCTAAGCCGCAACCTACGCTACTCGCAGCAATACCCAAAGCCAAAAACTGGCAACTGAATAACCAGAGAATTTCCCGCTGTTTGCAGCCCAGACAGCGCAAAATGGCCGCAGTATTAAAATGCCGTTCGCTGTAGCGGCGGGTGGCCATCGCAATCGCCACGCCGGAAATCAAGATCACCACGATGCTGGATAAACCCAAATAACGCTCGGCGCGACTCAACGCATCGCCGACTTCGGGGCGGTCTTCATGAATATCAATCAACCGTTGCGACGGATTTAACTGCGGCTTAACCCATTGTTTAAACTGCGCCAACGCTTTTTCATCACCGCTGAACTGATACAAATAATGCACCCGACTACCCGGCTGTATCGCTTTCGTCGCCGCTAAATCAGCCTGATTCATTAACAGCCGTGGCGACATGCTGAAAAAATCGCCCTGTTTGTCCGGCTCGTAAGTCAAAATCTGGCTGACAAGCAAGGCTTTTTCCCCGACTGTCAGCGAATCCCCCAATTTCAAATGTAACGTCGACAAGATACGTTTTTCCACCCAAACCTGTCCGGCGGGCGGCGGTTGCGTACTGATTTTTTCACCACTGTAATCGTTGCCGGTGATTTTCAAATGACCGCGCAATGGATACAACGTGCTGACCGCTTTCACACTGGCGAGCAACATCTCATCATGTTCAACTAACACACTGGGAAATTCCACTGCCTGCGATTGCTTCAGCGATTTGGCTTGTGTCAGCCATGTCGAAGTCAACGGCGCAGGTGAAGCAACTACCAAATCCGCCGCCAAAAATTCTGCGGCCTGATTGTTCATGGTGCGCTGCAACCGGTCGGAAAATAAACTAATCGCAGTCGAGCAACTCACCGCAATCATTAACGCAGATAATAAAATCGTCAATTCGCCGGAACGCCCGTCGCGCCATAATAACCGTAACGCCAAACTGAACCGCCTCATAACATTGACCCCGCTTCCAGGGTAATGGTGCGCTGGCAGCGGCTGGCAAGTTCTTTATCGTGCGTGACCAAAACCAGCGTGGTTTTTTGTTCCTGATTCAGTTCAAATAATAATTCGATAATGTGTTCGCCGGTTTTGCTGTCGAGATTGCCGGTCGGTTCGTCGGCAAATAAAATCGCCGGTTGGGTGACAAAAGCCCGTGCCAATGCCACCCGTTGCTGTTCGCCGCCGGACAACTGTTTTGGCGTGTGGGTTAAACGATGAGCTAACCCCACTCGCTCCAGCAACGTTTGCGCTTTCAACTTCGCTTTGAAATCTCCCGCTAATTCCAGCGGCAACATCACATTTTCCAACGCAGTTAAACCGCTGAGTAATTGAAACGATTGAAACACGAAGCCGACATACTGATTGCGGATTGCCGCTCTGCCATCTTCATCCATTGCCGTTAAATTTTGCCCGCTCAAATAAACAGTACCGGTGCTGGGCGTATCCAATCCCGCCAATAAACTCAACAGCGTGGATTTTCCTGAACCGGAGGCGCCGACAATCGCCAGACTTTCACCGCTGTTAATGGTTAAATCAATTCCTGCTAAAATCTGCAAATCCCCTTCCGAGCTGGAAACGGTTTTGCCTAAAGCGGCGGTTTCTATCATAGTGGGTGGTTTTTCAAGAATATGAGGTTGTGACATGGTTAAAATTTTCGGGCTGCTGATAATAATGTTGATAAGTTCTGCTACGGCAATGGCGCAGCCGACGCTGTTGGTGGTTGGTGACAGCATCAGCGCGGGTTATGGGATTGAAGCAGAACAGGGCTGGGTAGCATTATTGCAAAAAAAGCTGCTGGCAGAGCGATTAAATTACAAGATTGTGAATGCCAGCATCAGCGGTGATACCAGCGCGGGCGGTTTGGCGCGGATAGATAAAACCTTGGCACAGAGCAAGCCGCAGTGGGTGTTGCTGGAATTGGGCGCGAATGACGGGCTGCGCGGCTTGTCGCCGAAAGAAATGAAAAGCAATTTAACCCAGATTATTCAGCACTCGCAAAAAGCCGGGGCAAAAGTAGCGTTGCTGGCAATGAAACTGCCGCCCAATTATGGCAAACGCTATATTGAAATGTTTTATCAGGTTTATCCAGAGCTTGCCGCTGAGCTGAAAATTCCGCTGGTGCCGTTTATTCTGGAAGATGTAGCATTAAAAAAGGAATTGATGCAGGCCGATGGTTTACATCCGAATGCCCAGGGACAACCTTTTATTCTGGCAAAGGTTTGGCAGTATTTAAAAAATCTGCTGTAGGAAAAATCAACAACTATTTACTGGGTTTTAAATTTACCCCTTCCAAATTATTGGTGATATTTTTGCCGGAACAATTCACTGTCGCTGCCAGGTTGTTTTTTATCAGCACATTCACGCCCGCCTCAATAGAATGCTCATTGCTTAAACGGTCTGTAGAAAAAAACACGTTGTAAACAGTCTCGCCATTCGGAACATCAACAGCGTAAGAAAGATATCTTCCTGCGCCATCCCATTGACTGGTGGATGCCTGCTCCCGCAAAACAGTAACCACTATTTCCGGCTTTACATGGGGCCTCCCAAAAGAATAGCTAATGGTTTTTCCGGCATCACAGACTTCAATTTGCTTGCCTTTTGCAGTCAGACAAGAAAATAAGGTTTTACTGTCTTTCTGACACTTTGCGTAGCTGCACGGGGAGAACAAAACAGCCATAACGGGAATAATTACCAGAGCTTTCATCAAGATTTCCTTTGGGTTGGGGCAAATTTATAGCAATTAAAGTTAAAAATAGCAGTTAAGCTGTTAGCAATGCAAATTATCAGGGCAAGACTTTTGCAGACAGAAACTTAAACCGTTAGTTAAACTGCATCACTTCTGCATTTCATGCTACCATTTATCTTATTAATCAAGCAATTAAATAATTCTCAGCTATGAATCTGACTCAACTTGCCTGGCGAAATTTGTGGCGCCACAAACGTCGCACTTTAATTACAGCTTCCTCTATTGCATTTGGTGTGCTGCTGTCGGTCACTTTCACCGGGGCAGGCGATTATTTTTATACCCGCATGATAGATGCCGGTGCCAGTATGGGTATGGGACATATCACCATTGAAGCTGTTGATTATAACCGCGCCCCCAGCAACCAAAAAAAACTGTCTCATGCTGATTTATTGCGGCAAAAAACTTTAAATTTTCCAGAGGTTAGCGATGCTGTCATGCGAATTAATGGGCAAGCAATGTTTGCCAGTGCCCGAAAAAGTCTCGCCGGCATGTTTATCGGTATTGATCCGGCACAGGAAAATAACACAAATAATCTGTTTTTGCGCTCGATGGTCAAAGGGCAGATGTTGCAGTCGGCTGATGGCGACGGGATTGTTATCGGCGTAGAGTTGGCCCGTAAACTGGGGGTGAGTTTAGGTAAAAAACTTGTTTACACCACTACGGATGTCAATGGTGAGATTGTCAGTGCCATCGCCAGAGTTAAAGGTTTGTTTAAAACCGGGGTCATTGAAGTTGACAGTGCTGTCGGCATTTTACCGCTGCATAGCAGTCAAAAAACCTTGGGATACCAGCCTAACGAAGTAACCTTGCTGGCCGTGATTTTAAAAGATCAACGATTATCGGTTCAAACCAGAACTAAAATGGCAACAGATTCTGTTTATGCCGGACTTGAAGTATTGAGCTGGCAGCAATCACAGCCGGATTTGGCCAGTTTTATTGCTGTAGATCGCAACAATAACTATGTCAGCCAGTTTTTGATTGCGCTATTGGTCGCAGCCGGAATTTTAAACACCATGCTGATGAGCGTGCTGGAGCGTACCCGCGAATTTGGAGTGATGATGGCTGTCGGTATGTCGCCATTATCGCTGTTTCGCCTGGTCATGCTGGAGTCTTTGGGACTGGCAATTATTGGACTGATTTTAGGTACGCTGGTTTCGATTCCCTGGTATTGGTACATGTCTACTACCGGCATTGATTTGGCAAGTGCATACGGCGTAGAAGTCAGTCTAAGCGGAATCTTGCTGGATCCGGTTTTTAAAATCCGCTTGTTTAAAGAAAGCATTATCGCCATTTTGCTAGGTCTGTTTGGTCTGGCATTACTGTCAGGGATGTATCCGGCCTGGCAGGCAGGGCGAGTGCCACCAGTGGATAGTTTGAAAACAATTTGATCAGACTTTATCGATTTAATTCTTTGCAAAAACAACCAGTAACCTTATAATGTTCGGTTCTGGAGCGTTTAGCTCTTCCTTGCTTCACTGCATTCTAAGACGATGTGGGAAGCTTTAACCGCAAGGAGATATCGTGCGACATTATGAAATTGTCTTTTTAGTACACCCTGACCAAAGCTCTCAGGTTCCTGCCATGATTGACCGTTATAAAGCAACTATTGCTGCTGCAAACGGCTCAATTCACCGTCTGGAAGATTGGGGCCGCAGACATTTGGCCTATCCAATCAACAAAATTCACAAAGCACATTATGTGTTAATGAATATTGAATGCGACCAAGCCACTTTAGACGAGTTGGAAACCGGTTTCCGTTTCAATGATGCCATTTTGCGCAGCATGACTCTGTTGAGAAAACAGGCCATTACTACTCCATCTGCGATTGCCACTGCAACCGCTGAAGAAGGCAAAGCTTCTGATGCAAGAGCGGCAAAAGACGCACTCAAAGCAGATGACGATTTAGAAGACCTGGACGTAGACAGCATCCCGGCAGATGATTCTGTTGATGCAGACTTACCTCTTTAAAAAAACATTGAACGAGAAGCTAATATGGCACGCAATATGAGACGCAAAAAATTCAACCGTTTCAGCACAGAAGACAGTGTAGAAGTGATTGATTACAAAAACCTGGACATGTTAAGTGAATACATCACTGAAACAGGCAAAATTGTTCCAAGCCGCATTACCGGAACTGATGCCAAATATCAAAGACAGTTGACTACTGCAATAAAACACGCTCGTTTTATTGCGTTGCTGCCGTTCTGCGACGCACACAAATAATTTTAGCCCGGGCATGGCGTTTTTACCGACTTTCATCATGCGCGGCAGGATGCAGGCAATTATGGTTGCATCCGCTTTTGCGTTGTTGTCGTTAATATTCCCGCCCGTAAGCATTGTAAGTTCAGCCTCTGTCGCATTAGTAACCTTAAGACGAGGAGCTGCTGAAGGCGGATATATTCTGGTTTGTGCCTGCCTGGCATCGGCATTGTTAGGCATTTTCGTGATAGAGAGTTTTCAGTTTCCGATACTGTATGGCTTGATGTTATGGTCACCGGTCTGGCTGGTTTCTGTGATTTTGAGAGAAGGTCGGCATTTGTTTTTAGCCATTGAAATTGTGATTGCAATTGCAGCTATGGCTGTGGCAGGTGCTTATCTTTACCAGCCTGATCTGGCACAATTCTGGGAAACACAGCTAGGTCCGCTATTAAAACCTGCGTTGATGCAGTCCTATCCTCAGATGTCTGTTGCAGAGATTGAACGCTCTTTATCGGTGTTTTATCACTTTATTGTGACTGGTGTGGTAGCACTGATTTATGTGGCTGGTGTGCTGGCAGGTTTGTTTTTAGGCAGATGGTGGCAGGCAAATCTTTATAATCCGGGTGGATTTAGACAAGAATATTTAAATCTGCACGGACAAAACAGCCTGGCTATCGCAACCTTGATAATTCTGGCTGCGGCTCTGCTGTTTTCAGGAGTCATAGCCGAAATATGCTGGAATGTGAGCATTTTGTTATTTGTGTTGTACGCACTTGTCGGAACAATTATTCTGCATTGTGCTTTTGCAACCCTGAAAATGAAACGTTTCATGCTGCCGTTTCTATACATAACCATGATGCTGATTCCACACGCGCTGATTCCTGCGGCGATTCTTGGACTGGCAGACACATGGCTGAACTTACGCAATAAAATTCCAAATCCAACTAGCGTTTAACACGCTTGAAACTTCAGCTTAAGGCTGAAAAGAGGCAAAAAAAATGGAAGTGATTCTTCTCGAGAAGGTAGCAAACCTGGGTAATCTGGGCGATAGAGTAACAATTAAGTCAGGTTACGGCAGAAATTACCTGGTGCCACAAGGCAAAGCCGTTGCTGCAACCGCTAAAAAAATTGCAGAATTTGAAGCACGTCGTGCAGAGCTTGAAAAAGCCGCCGCTGAAAAATTATTGGCTGCACAATCTCGCGCAGCTGACCTGGAAAAACTCACCATTGTGATTTCACATAAAGCCGGTGAAGAAGGTCGTTTGTTTGGTTCTGTTGGCACACACACCATCGCCGATGCCATTACTGCGGCTGGCGTGGAAGTCGGCAAACATGAAGTTCGTTTACCGCATGGCGTGATTCGTCATGTCGGCTCTTATGACATTGACATTCATTTACACACTGATGTAAATGTAACCCTGCCAATTAAAGTAGCGGCTGAATAAGCTGTTATTGTCATGATCATCGTAACCGGCGGGGCGGGTTTTATTGGCAGTAATCTGTGTCTTGGCTTAAACCAGCGCGGTTACGATGATATTTTAGTCGTAGACAATCTGACTAACGGGATTAAATATAAAAATTTGCTCGATTGTCAGATAAAGGACTATCTGGACAAGGAAAGTTTTTTAGCCAAGCTGCAACAGGGCTTTTTTAAACCCGAATCGATTAAGGCTATTTTTCATCAAGGCGCATGTTCCTCAACCACCGAGTGGAACGGTCGCTACATGATGGAAAACAATTATGAATACAGCAAAGTTTTGCTGCATTATTGTTTACAGCACAAAATTCCCTTTATTTATGCCTCCAGTGCCGCTGTTTATGGTGCGGATGCCAATTTCATAGAAGATCTGGAATTTGAATCGCCGCTAAATGTTTATGGCTATTCAAAATTTCAATTCGACCAATATGTGCGCCACTGTCAATCTCGCATCAGCTCGCAAGTGGTGGGTCTGCGTTATTTTAACGTTTACGGCCCTAGAGAAGCTCATAAAGGCAGCATGGCAAGTGTCGCTTTTCACCTAAACAATCAACTCAAAACCTCAAACAAAATCCGTTTGTTTCAAGGCTCTGATGGCTATGGTGATGGCGAGCAACGTCGCGATTTCATCTATGTGGATGATGTGGTTGCGATGAATCTGTGGTTTTTCCAACATTCATTGATGTCAGGAATTTTCAACTGCGGCACAGGCCGTAGCCAAACTTTTAATGATGTTGCCAATGCAGTCATTGCCTATCACAAAAAAGGCGAAATTGAATATATTGAGTTTCCTGAACATTTAAAAGGCCATTACCAAAGTTTCACAGAAGCTAATCTGGATCAACTTCGCGCCGCTGGTTGCACTCATCAGTTTAAAACAGTTGAAGAAGGTGTCGCTTTATATATGAAATGGCTGAATCAAACCGGCTAATCCATGAGCACATATACAGTGCTTTTGATTGGCGGAGCTGAGAATGAAACCGGCACTTTTACAGAAGAAGAATCAGCTGATCAATGCGTTTTAACCTGTTGCTATCGTGGAAAAACTATTCGCGCTTCTGAACCGGATTTTTTTGAAGCACTTTGCACGATACGGCGCAAACTTGAACAAGAGGGCCTGATACCTTTTTGTTACGGTGCGAGTTTAAATGTATTTCCTTCCAATATGGCACGGCAAATGGGGATGGGGAAAGCCGCTTATAAAATGGTCATAAATCAGCCTGCTACCCAAGAGCAACTGGTTTTCATTTTTGACCAAGGTCCCGACATTATTCCCGCATCCGTCGGAAAGCAACACCAATACTTCAATAACTGGCTTGCTTCCCTGGGTTAATAACACCAGCCCAAACATCAATTGCATAACTCATTGCCATTTTGCAAAAATATCTTATATGCGTTCAATTTATACCTGCATTTTTTATCTCATTCTGCCTTTTCTGTTCATCCGCCTGTATCTACGCGGCTTTAAAAATCCTGATTTCCGCAAGCGCTGGTCTGAGCGGTTAGCTATTTATCATCAGGCGCATGAAAAAAACGTCATTTTTTTTCATGCCGTCTCAGTAGGCGAAGTGGAATCCATTTTCCCACTGGTTAAACAATTATTAGCGCAACAACCTGAACTTAAAATTCTGATTACCACGACCACGCCAACCGGCTCTGCCAGAGTGAAAGCGGTGATGGGCGATTTAGTTCAACATGTCTATTTACCTTATGATATTCCAACACTGGTGCAACATTTTTTAGACCATTTCAAACCGCGTCTGGCAGTAATTGTAGAAACTGAAATCTGGGCTAATTTATTTCATTTATGCCAGAAAAATAACATTCCACTGGTTATTATTAATGCCCGGCTTTCACAATCCTCTTATCAGGGCTATCAAAGAATAGCAGCCTTGACCAAACCTGCATTGAATAATGTCAGCGCGATTGCCACTCAAACTCAGGAGGATGCTGACAGATTTGCCGCGCTAATGACTGATAAAAGCAAAGTGCAGGTCATCGGCAATATCAAATTTGATTTAAGTGTCAGCGAAGAATTTATTGCACAGGGAAAATCGCTGCGGGCAGAATTATTTCCAAACCGTTTTGTCTGGATTATCGCCAGCACCCACAAAGATGAAGAAGACTTTTTTTTAACCTTGTATCCCGAATTAAAAAAACAAATTCCTGAATTATTGTTGCTGATTGTTCCCAGAAGAATGGAACGGTTTAGCGAAGTCAAAAGATTGTGCGAAAAAAACAATCTACATGTGGTCATGCGTACCTCAAAACAGGCTTGCCCTGAAAATACCGACGTTTATTTGGCAGATACCATAGGCGAATTAAAAATGCTGTATGGCGCCGCAGATGTGGCTTTCGTTGGCGGCAGTATGGTCCCTGTCGGTGGCCATAATGTGCTTGAACCTGCTGTGATTGGAATTCCGGTAATGTTTGGAACCTATATGGCGAATTTCAAAGTGATTGCTGATGGTTTATTGAATGCCGAAGCCGCACTTCAGTGTGAAAACCAGCAGCAAATCGGTGCGGCCATTTTAAAACTTTATCAGCAGCCACGTTATCGACAGGAATTAGTCGCAAACGGAAAAACCTTTGTGCAGCAGAATCAAGGGGCAATTGTAAAGATTCTCACCTTGCTAAAGACTTTAACTTAAACTTTAAACCCATATTTTTGTTGCATGTAAATTATTTTTTGTTTCCATAAAGCAACAATTTCCTATAAATCTCAGTTTCAATCAGCGTTTTATGTTAGACTTAACGGAAGAAATAAGTTTTTTGTATTCTAAGTCTTTTTTAAGGCTGCAAATTTGAGGAAACTATCATGATTAAAAAACAACTAATTGCCCTTGCTTTGACTGGCATGAGTGTAATGTCATCAACAGTACAAGCCGAGGAGTTTTTAGACAATCGCTGGTATGTTGCTCCGTTTGGTAGCTATGTCCTGCCTGATGGTAATCGCGGAGTTAATGACGGTTGGGCTGCCGGTTTAGGCGTAGGCAAAATTCTTAATGAACATTTCAATGTTGAATTAAGAGGTTTTTACCAACAACACTCTGGATTTGAAAAACTCAATAATGGTGCCGTAACAGAAGGTAATCACTGGAACATGGCAGGCGGTACGGCTGATCTGCAATATTATCTGTTCCGCGATAAATTATCCCCGTATGCTGTTCTTGGCGTAGGTGCGATGGAGAACTGGATGAAAGGCATAGATAATGGTGTTTCCATTATTGGTGAAGCAGGTGTCGGGGCAACCTATGAAGTGCTAGATAATCTTTTGCTACGCAGCGATATACGTTATCGCTACACCAATGATATGAATGCTACCCTTCATTCAGGCACTAACCAACACAACGATATGGTTGTGAACGTAGGTGTTGTGATTCCCTTTGGTGAAAAGGCCAAACCTGTTGCCAAAGTTGAAGAGCCAAAACAAGTTGACTGCTCTACTTTGGATGATGATCATGATGGTGTAAATAATTGTGTAGACAAATGCCCTAATACGATGGCAGGCAGCAAAGTTAGCCCTGATGGCTGTCCTATTAGCGTTGAACTCAGAGGAGTGCAGTTTAAAGTCGATTCTGCGGTTTTAACTGAAAATGCCAAACATATTTTAGATGGCGTTGCCCAAGACTTAATTGCAGCTTCACTTGGCAAAGACATTGAAGTGCAAGGCCACACTAGCAGTGAAGGTTCAAACGCTCACAATATGAAACTGTCACAACGTCGTTCTCAGTCTGTCGTTAATTATCTTAAAGCACATGGTGTTAAAGATAAATTGATTGCCAAAGGTTATGGCGAAACTCAACTGAAAATCAGCCCTGACAAAACTGAAGCCCAAAGAGCCGTCAACCGTCGTGTTGAGCTGCATTGGTTCGAAAACTAAGCTGTTAAACGCTTTTTTGCTTCTCAAAAGCCTGTCAGGTCTTGAAGACTTGACAGGTTTTTTATTATCACAGGTTACCTCTACCAGCTCCCAACATTCTGCATAGAAACCCAAGGCTCCATCGCCTCAAGCTTTGCTCCTTTCTGTAATAACTCAATCGAAATTCCATCCGGCGATTTGATAAACGCCATCCAGCCATCACGCGGCGGTCGGTTAATCGTCACTTCCTGCTCAATCAATCGTTCACACATTGCGTAAATATCATCCACCTCAAATGCAATGTGTCCAAAATTGCGCCCACCGGTGTAATCTTCGGTATCCCAGTTATATGTCAGCTCCAATAGCGGCGAAAAATTTTCTTTGGCATCAACATCATCCGGGGCGTACAAATAAACCAGGGTAAAGCGTCCGGCCTCACTTTCCATCCGATGTGACTCGATTAACCCCAGCTTTTGACAATAAAAATCCAGTGATAATTCCAGGTCTTTGACTCTGACCATAGTATGTAAGAAACGCATAGATTGGACTCCTGCTTGAATTATTGTTGCGGTGATGATGGAGTAAAAAGCTGTTTTTTACTCCAAGATTATGTCAATCGAAACTTTAACGCGATTTTTTACCGTTGAAACGCGGTCTTTTCGGAGCTTGCTCGCTGCTTTTGCCTTTAAAACCAGACTTTTTCGGTGCCGCTTGCTCCTGGGCATCGGATTTATAGGTCCAGTCATTTCTGGACGGTTTTTCTTTAACGCTACCTTTATAAGTGGATTTGGTTTTAGGTGGATGTTTAGGATCCACAGGATGTTGCAAACTGTCAGGCATCGGCTTTTCCGCCTGCATTCCGACAAACTCCATTAAAGTGGAAAGCTCCTTATGATTCAATTCATAAACATGCCCGGCACGTACCCGCTCAGGTAACATAATCGGCCCATAACGCACCCGCATTAACCGGCTGACTACCACCGATTGTGATTCCCACAAGCGTCTGACCAAACGATTCCGGCCTTCACTGACCACCACGTGATACCACTTATTGGCACCTTCACCGGCAAAAAACTGAATATCATCAAATTTCGCTACACCGTCTTCCAGCTCCACGCCGGCTTTTAGTTGTTCAAGTGTTTCATCAGAGACTTCCCCCAAAATCCGCACTGCATATTCCCGGTCAATTTGGGTAGACGGGTGCATTAAACGATTCGCCAGTTCGCCATTATTGGTAACTAATAACAAGCCGGAAGTATTAATATCCAAACGACCGACTGCAATCCAGCGCCCGACTGCCAATTTCGGCAACTGGGTAAAAATAATTGGCCGTTTTTCCGGATCATTGCGGGTCACAACTTCGCCAACCGGTTTGTTATAAATCAAAACTTGCGTTGGTTGCTGGGTAAATTTTTCCCAGTTCACGATACGACCGTTTAGTTCCAGATGGTCGCCGGATTTTAAGGCGTATCCTAAAGTAATCGGTTCGCCATTCACCGTAAAACGCTTTTCTTCTATCCAGCGTTCAATTTCGCGGCGAGAGCCTAAACCGCCCCGCGCTAAAACTTTTTGTATCCGTTCCGGTGCAATTTTCGAAGTTGCAGACTCGTCGTCTCTAACTTTTTTCTGGCCTGGAGCTGCTTTCTTTCTCAGGATCTGCGACGGGCGTTTGTGTGTTGAGTTGTTGTTCACTATTGACCTGTGTGTTTTTCGTTAAATTCGTCATTACTTCATCCCAGTCTTTCAGTTCGGCGAGGCTAGGCAATTGATTAAGGGATGAAAGGTTAAAATAATCTAAAAATTGTTTGGTGGTGGCATATAAAGTCGGCAAACCGGGAGCCTGTTTTTGGCCGACGCTTTGAATCCATTCGCGCTCCAGCAAGGTGCTAATCAGATGTGATGATACGCTAACGCCGCGTATATCTTCAATGTCGCCACGTGTGACCGGTTGCTGATAAGCGATAATTGCCAGTATTTCCAATAAGGCCCGGGAATAGCGCGGCGGTTTTTCCTCAAATAACAACGATACCCACGGCGCAAATTCGGCACGAACCTGAAACCGGTAACCGCTGGCCAGTTGTTTCAATTCGACAGAATGAGTGCTGTAATCCATCATGATTGACTCAATCGCCAACTGCACCTGGCGGGTTTCCGGGCGTTCGGCTTCAGGAAAAAGCTGCTGGATTTGTTTGGCTGTCATCGGTTCACTGGCCGCGAACAACAACGCTTCGATGATTTTTTTTATTGCCATACGCTTTAAACTGAAGCCGGTATTAATGCCGCTTTTACCTGCAATTCGGCAAAAGGTTCATGCTGTAATATTTCAATCAATCCTTCCTTGCTTAATTCTAAAATCGCCAAAAACGAAACCACCACGCCCGCGCGACCTTCTTTTAAACTAAACAGACTGAAAAAACTTAAACTCTCGCTATTTTTTAATCGTTCTAAAACATTAATCATTCTATCTTTTAAAGATAATTGCTCTTTCTTAATCTGATGTTCAGTAAATTGTTCGGCGCGTTTTAACACATCGGCAAATGCCAGCAACATTTCAGCTAATTCGACATCTGGATAATTTTTTTTAATCACCAATTCGCCTAGCTCAACAGAAACCGGGAAAATATCCCGTTCCTGGCGCGGTAAATTATTCAAATCTTCTGCCGCTTTTTTCATCCGTTCGTATTCTTTCAGTTTGGCAATTAAAAATGCTCGCGGGTCCTCTTCTTCGGCAGCCATTTCCGCAGGTCGCGGCAATAACATCCGCGATTTTATTTCTGCCAATAATGCCGCCATCACTAAATATTCCGCCGCCAGTTCCAGATGCAATTTCTGCATCAGTTCAACATACGCCATATATTGACGGGTAATTTGCGCAACCGGAATAGTTAAAATATCCAGATTCTGTTTTTTAATTAGATATAACAATAAATCCAGCGGCCCTTCAAAAATATCCACAAACACTTCCAGCGCATCCGGTGGAATATATAAATCTTCGGGGAATTGTTGCCAGCTTGTGCCGTCTACCGTCGCGACAGTGATAAGGGATTCGTTAGTTGCAGGTGGCAATGTATTTTCTATGTTCATTTCAATCAAACATCGCCAAATAATTTTTTAAATCACTTAAAACGGAATGCGAAAAATTCCAAATATTTTTTTGCAAACTTGCTTCTAAATTACACTTTCTACCTGCTTGCTTTTGTTCACTCTTATCGCAATGGTCATATCTGCCATAAATACTAACCCAAAACTTATCAAATTCTTTTTGTGTTATTTCCTTGCTATTTTTTTGTAGGCAATCTTTCCAGGAATACAAACAATCGGCAAACGTTGAATCTTGTGATTTTATTTCTTTTAAAATAGTCTCTAATTCACCCTGGCCATTCACATTTAAAACATGACAAGAGATTTCAATATCAAGCGATTCACTTGGATACCATTTATTAGTAACGCTAATTTCCACATCTTGTGTTATAAACTTTACAGCTTCATTGATGAGTTTTATCCTGTCTTCTATGCCTTTATCATCCGCATCAAGCAAAATCCCTAATTTTCCTAAACCTCTTTTTCCAATATCTCTTTTTATTTCAACTAATTTCTTTTTGAGTCGTTCTAACGATAAACCGTCTAAACACTCGTATTCGGAAATACAACAAATTGGGCTGTCTATATCAAAATGAGCTAATTGGATTTCATTTTTTAGTCGTTCTATAAAATATTTATCGTTTGCACTTTCAACAATCAGCAAATTATTACTCACCACGCACCCGCCCATCATGCGTTAGAGAATAATGCAATTGTTCTTTCTCCACATTTGAAGCGACAATTAAATCCTTTTTTAAGTGGCGATAAAATTCAAAATATTGTGCATTGCAAGCATCATATTTATTATCTAATTGAACTTCATTGAACGCGCTGATACATTCTTTGGAGTGAGTTGTAATAAAAATCTGACAATTTGCATCAACGCTGGCTTGAAAAATAATTTGCCATAATTTTTTATAGTTAGTGTAATGAATGCCGTTTTCTATTTCATCTATTAACAACACGCTATCTTTGCTTGCCCAGATTGCACATAAAATAGCAATGTAACGATTAATTCCTTCGCCTAATGAAGATAAAAGTACAAGAGACTTATTATTTTTAAGCTTTAGTTTTAAAACGATCCCATCTTTTGTTGGTATTGTTTTTAGCTCAAGAATATTCTCATCAAATAAGGATAGAGAATTATTTAAAAAAGACTCTAAGCTTAATTCAGTTAGCGATCCAAAATAAACAGCAATATCTTGTTCTTGTATTTTTGATGATGAT
>CAIQWF010000053.1 GCA_903875455.1 uncultured Pseudomonadota bacterium | reverse complement strand
TAAATATACACAAACAGTCGTTGTGTATGAGGTTGATTCTAACACACAAAAAAACAGGGCATCCGAAGATGCCCTGAAATTTCAAACAAATTCGCAATAAAAATTACTGTTTATTTTGCGACTTTGCCTTTCATATCTTCAAATACTTTTGCTGCTTCTGACAAATGCTCACCAGCAACTTTCAAATCATCTTCTTTAGCATAGCCAATCGCTTTCGCTAAATGGCCATTGCCATTTTGACGCAGTCTGTCTATTGATTCGCTGTTAATTTCTTTGCTGCCATCTTTAGCATCTTTAATCAACTTTGCTACATCAGCGCCTTTGCTGCCGCCTGCAATTGCATCTTGGGCAATTTTAATTTTATCTAAAACTCTGCCAATTGCTTCTTTAGGAGTGAATGTAATACGACCCGCATCGGTTTCAGCAACCGCAGTAGTAGAAACACCTGCTACAGAAACAGCCATAAAAAGACATAAAACAATATTTTTTAAAACTTTCATAGATTAAATACCCTCGTGTTGTTTAGTAATATTTTTTTGGGAATACACAAGCAGTAGCAGTGTATCAAGGCTCATTCTATCATAAAAAAAAAGTTAAATAATTCCTAAAATTGCCACAAATTTAAACTTATCCAAATTCAGCATCTTAATTGCTGATAAAAGGAGATTTTCAGGTCAAAAAACCTCCAGATAGTGCTTAAAAAGCTAACTTTACGGATTGGATTTGAAAAACAGGACGAGGAGAAATACAAACAGAAAATAATGCAGCGAACAAAAAATCAGGTTTAATAGTTGTACCATTAAACCTGATAAAAACTTATTTAGCTTGAGTCAAAAGATCTTTGTAAGCAGCTAAAGCTTCTTCTAACATGGCTTTGCCTTCTTTGGTTTTGCCATCTTTCAGATCACGGCCAGCAATAACCAGTTTTGCACTGGCTTTTTGACGCTCTTGATCCAAAGCACCAACGATAATATCTTTTTGTGTTTGACGTGCTTCTTTAATGTGAGCCAAAACAACTTCAGTTTTTTCACCGGCAGTAACAGCAGCAAGCGCAGCTTCTACATGGCTAATGGTTGTGTTAATTAAGTCATGTACAGTGACTACTTCTTTTTTCTCAGCAGCGATAGTGCTGGTTGAAAAAGCAACCATAGAAGTTGCAAGTGCCGCAGATAAAACGATGTTTTGTAAAATTTTCATTCAGATTTAAGTCTCAAATATCTGTGAGTTATCACAGAGAGAATGTGGCAAAAGAGATTCTTTAGGAAACCAAACTCTCATGAGCAGTTTACCACAGCGGGTATCAGGAATAATCGGTAAATTGGGGTATTTAGCAATTATTTTTCAGATGTTCCTGCGCAATATCGGCGTGCATAAACTCGGCTATTTTTTCAGGGTGAACAAAGTTGCCATAAGCTAACAGCAATTTAACGTAAGCCGCTTCCAGCGAGATATTCCACAGCACTGTTGCCCCGTGATTTAACAATTCGCGGCTGCTGGCATATAAATCCGGCGACTTTAATGCCGGAGCCAGATAACAGCAGATCTGTTCAGATTGACAGCGTTGCAGAAATTTCAGCAAATTATGCTTGTCGCCCCAAGTGTTTACGGAACAAGCGGTGCCAGAATGATATAAATCATGCAAAACGGCATCCACGCCCGTTAAATTAAAAATAGAATAATCGAGGCCCGGATAGGGTTTAATCAGCAGAATTCGCCTGGAAAAGTCAGCTTTTAAATCCAATCCTGTCGGGCTATTAAAATCTGAGAGGTCAGCTAAATAACTAAATTCGCCCTTTTCATAAGTCATATAGCTTTTTGACTGCACACTGATAAAGTCGCCGCTTAATTGCAAAGAGGATGCCAAACGGCTACCAATATGCACTTCGGTGACTTGTCCGGGATTGGTATAAGGCACAAATACGCCGTTTTGTAGTTGCTGGCGGATAAATTCCACTGCACAAGCAAAATTTTTCAGGCCGTTGGCTTGCGGATGTTCCAGCGGATAATTGCTTGAAACTAATAACAGTGGTTTGTTTAGAGCATGAAAATAAAAACTTAACGCCGCAGCGGTGAAAGCCAAAGTGTCGGTGCCATGCGTGACAATAATGCCGTCATAATTATCCAAATTTTGCTGTTCAATAGCGTTAATTAAGGCTGTCCAAACCTTGGGGTGCAGATTTTCACTTAATAATTGCAGTGGTTGAATGCAGTCAAACTGAATCGGTTCAGTTTGCTGCAGAGACTGAAACATTTGAATCAGTTTAAATCCTTGTTGCTGCGAAGTGTTAATCACGCCAGCGCAAGCAGTTGAGCCAATGGTACCGCCGGTAAAAACCACCAGAATATTTTTCATAGCGCTTAATGTTATTATGTCGAATAAAATTTAAGCATAACAAAATCTTTATCATGAAAATATCATTAATCGTGGCGATGGCCAGCAATCGCACCATTGGCGTTGATTGTCAAATGCCTTGGCACTTGTCCGCTGATCTAAAAAAATTCCGCCAAATTACCACAGGCCATGCCATTTTAATGGGACGCCGAACTCATCAGGCAATTGGCAGGCCATTACCTGAACGGCGTAATTTAGTGATTAGTCGCAATCCTGATTATCACGCAGCAGGATGTGAGGTTTTTCATGATATTCAGAGTGCGCTGGACAGCTGTGGAGAAAGTGAAGAAGTTTTTGTTATTGGCGGGGGCGTCTGTTATGAAACGATGCTACCGCAAGCCGACTTTATCTATTTGACGGAAATTGACAAAGCTTTTAAGGGTGATACCTATTTCCCAGAGTTTGATACAAGGGAATGGCAGGAAATTGAACGAATTGAAATAGACAACGATGAAACGGTAGACTTTTCCTATCGGTTTTTGAAGTTACAACGAATCAACTCAAATGAGAAAGATTAATCTCGACCGGCAAATTTTTAAAAACGGCCTTTGGCATAACAATCAGGCTTTTGTCGCTTTGCTGGGTTTGTGTCCGCTATTGGCAGTCAGCAATACTGCAATTAACAGTTTAGGGTTAGGACTGGCAACCACGTTTACCCTGATTGCCTCCAATGTGATTATTTCCAAACTGCGAAATTTTATTCCCGCCGAAATTCGCTTGCCGCTGTTTGTGCTGATTATTGCCTGCGTTGTTACTATTGTGGAATTACTGATGAAAGCCTGGTTTTATCAGCTCTACAAAATTCTGGGGATTTTCATTCCGCTGATTGTCACCAATTGCGTGATTCTGGCGCGGGCGGAAATCTATGCTGCAAAAAATCCACCGGAAAAAGCCTGGCAGGATGGTTTGGCAATAGGCTTAGGATTCACGCTGGTGTTGTTGCTGTTGGGCGGAGTGCGGGAAGTGCTTGGCACCGGCGTGTTATTTTCTCACGCCGATTTGATGTTTGGCGACATGGTAAAGAGTTGGCAAATCAGCGTGATAGATAATTATTCCGGCATGTTATTGGCGATTTTGCCGCCGGGAGCCTTCATTAGCTTAGGCTTTTTAATTGCGTTGAAAAATCTCCTGGATGAAAAATTCTCCAAAAATCCCGACTCATAAAACTATCAGGCCGTTGAATTACTCAGGCTATTGGCTTGCGATTTTAGCAAGGTGTCCAGCTCATCTGCGGCCAGCGGTTTATTAAAATGATAGCCTTGATAAATGGAGCAGCCCATTGCCTGTAACAGCTTAACCTGCTCCTGAGTCTCCACCCCTTCTGCAACCACATGCAATTCAAGCTGTTTGGCTATCATAATCATGGTTTCGACAATCACATTGTTATTGCTGTCAACAGCAATATCGCGAATAAAAAGCTGATCTATCTTTATCTGGTTAATCGGCAGATTTTTGAGGTGAGCAACCGATGAATATCCTGTACCAAAATTGTCAATGGCAATCCGCACCCCCAAATGCTGAAGAGCGTTCATTTTTTCAATGCTGGCCACATTGTCTTTGGTGATGGTTTTTTCGGTCAATTCCAGTATCACTGAATGCGGCGGCAATTGATATTCTGCCAAAATATCGCTGAGTTGCTGCACAAAGCCCGGCTGATGGAATTGGCGGCTACCTATATTAATGGCCAAACCTTTCAACATTGGCCAACGCAATAATTGCTGACATGCCGCTTTCAGGGTCCATTCGCCGATTGCCAAAATCAGGCCGCTTTCTTCACAGGCGCGAATAAAATCGCTGGTTGTTACCAGACCTTTTTCAGGATGAACCCAGCGCAACAATGCTTCGGCACTGACTATCAGGCCATCGGCATCATATTGAGGCTGATAATGCAATTCAAACTGCTGGGTGTTTAACGCGATAATCAAATCCCGTTCCAGTGCCAAACGCTGGTCAGCATGATGTTGCATTTGGGTATTATAAAAACTGAAGGTGTTGCGGCCTTTGCTTTTTGCCGCATACATGGCGGTATCGGCCTGCTTGAAAATCGCATCAATCTCGTTATTTTCCTTGCTAAAAAGGGTAATCCCGATACTGGAAGTCACATGATGCTCATAGCCTTGCAGGGAATAGGGAATAAACAAGGCCTTTTGGATACGCTTGGCAATCGTCAAGGCACAATCCGAGGCTTGCTGCGAGCTTTCGCTTGAAGCGGCGGTTTGCAAAACCACAAACTCATCACCGCCCAAACGGGCCACCGTATCCTCATCGCGGACACATTCTTTCAAGCGCATCGCTACCTGAATCAGCAGCTCATCACCGATGTGATGACCTAAAGAATCATTCAAAGTTTTAAAATGATCCAGATCCAAAAACATCAAGGCGCCGTAACCTTCGTGACGATCCACCCCGGCAAGCTCTTTGGTTAAGCGGTCATTTAACAGTCTTCGATTAGGTAGCTGGGTTAAAGTGTCGTAAAAAGCCAGATGCAGAATTCTTTCTTCTGTGCGGTTTTTTTCAATTGCCAGACTGGCAAGTTTGGCAAACTCTGCAATTTTTTGTAATCCGGCAGCATCGGGCGTTTTTACGGTCGGATAATAAAACGCCAGCGTTCCCATCACTTTATCATCCGAAGAGACTATCGGTTCAGACCAGCAGGCCTGAAGCTTTGCCTGTTGTGCCAAAGGTAGAAATTCTGTCCAATAGGGATGGCTATTAATATCTGCAACAATCACCCGTTGGCGCAGGAAGGCCGCTGTACCGCAGGAAGCCGTGCCTTTAGTTATTGACATACCGTCAATTGCCGAAACAAAAAACTCCGGCAAACGTGCCGCTGCCCCCAGTTTTAAATACTGGCTGTTTTGCTCCTGCAACAAAATTGAACAGCAAATTTGCGGGTCTTCGTCTTCGATAGTTTTTACAATCAGGCCGAGAACTTCGGAGAGCGGGGTGGAAACCACCAGAGCCTGAAATATCTTGCTGCGATTTTCCCGCTGCGACACTTCCTCATGCAGCTCCTGGGTTCGCACCTGAACTATCTCTTCAGTTCTTAAAGTTCGCCCGGTTAACATCAGCAAACTCATGCCGGCTAAACTGGTAAAGAGTAAGCAGCCGGATAACAGCCACCAGCGCTCGCGGGATTGATGGTGATGAAAAAAATCTTCGGCGGGCAGATAGGCAATTTCCCAGGTTCGATTCGCAACCTTGAGAAATGTTTGCTTATGCAAATCAATGTCGTTGATTTTGTGAGGTGACATAGCGGGAAAATCGCTATATAAAACGCTATCGGCATCGGTAATTTTCACCAAGAGTTGCAAACCAGATGTTTTGGAGCTTGCTTCAGTGATTTCGTTGCCGACATTAAGCATACTTGCGACAAAGCCTCGCAACATCTGTCCTTTGTTTTGCCGGGTTTGTAAATCATTGTTTTTGCGGTAAACCGGTGAATAAATAACAATGCTGCCTGGATGTTGGGTGGCGGCAGTGACAACTGTTTCTGTGCTGTTCTTGGCATTCTCTAATGCCTGCAACGTCACAGGATCGCTTGCAACATCAAAGCCCGATAGCTGTTCATTACCAGCCTCTGGCACCAGAAAAGAAACAGGAAAAGAGTTATTTTGTTGTTGCCCGGAAACAAGCGGTATCCACTCAAATGCCTGAACACTTATATGCTGTTTTAACAGGGTGTTGCCGAATTGCTGGAAGTCTTCCTTCGTGACGCTTTCAGAGTTATCAAAAAAGCTTTTGAGTACTTTCGTTACTGCAACATGGGCATTAAGTTCATGCTTGAGCTCACTTTCCAGCAGACTGACCTGCTGCTCGAATATTGTCTGTAAGCGCTGCTCCTCCGCCTGTTTGGTGTAATAAAAAATAACCACCACCAAAGCCAGAAACAGCGCCATAGGATAGGCAACATAGCTGCGGCGGCTTTGCCATAACTCCCGGGGTTGTGCAAAAAAAATCAGCAGTACGGGGGTAAAAATCAATACCCCCATGGTATCGCCTATCCACCAGGTAACCCAGTTTGATAGCAAATCATTTAACGGAATGGAGTTGGTATAGCAAAGAATGGCGGTGCCAAAACTTGCAGTGACGACAGAGCCGACCGGCCCGCCGAGTAACAAAAAGCGGATGATTTGTGAATCTTTGATTAATAAATCCTGCTCGCCAACAAAGCTTTTTATCAGCCAGCAGGCAAACCAGGCCTGCAAACAGGAAGCTATACTAATCACCAACCCCATAATCAGGGAATTAGTCAGATTCGCAGTGGATGTGCCATCAAAAAAACTGCCGGTTTGTGCCAGTAAAGCCCCAAAGAAAAGTCCGGGTAAAACGTTTCTGCCATAGAGTAACAATATTGCCAGGGCGATGCCGGCAGCAGGCCAAATCGGGCTTGATCCACCTGGCGGTAATGCGAATAAATTGCCAATGCAAGCGCCTGAAAAATAGGCAGCAGCACAGGCTGAATTTAAAACAAACAACTGCTTTTTATTACACATAAGTATCTAAGCAAAAGTTATCAGGTATTTACTACCAAAGCTTGAAAGCACTTCTAAAACGGATTTTTTCAAATTGTCATAGCTAAAATAGCTCGACAAAGGCAACCACTGATATTTCACAT
>CAIQWF010000052.1 GCA_903875455.1 uncultured Pseudomonadota bacterium | reverse complement strand
CAAAAATATAATATTTTGTCACATTTTCAACGAGTTATTTTTTGTCATGTACAGAGGCCTACCACCCAAGCCTTGCGTTTGTAGCTTTCGTTTCATCATGCTACTTTAAAAACACGCTATCCCATTCGCAATGCCATTATTTTTTATCTCCTTCCCTCCACCATTATCCTGCAAAGCTTGGCACAAATATGGGTATTAAATATCGTCTTACCGTGATGAACTTCCTCCAGTTTTTTGTCTGGGGTGCATGGCTGATTTCCATCGGCGGATATTTGGGCGGCACACTGCATTTTACTGGTTCGCAAATCGGCGGGGTCTTTTCCACTTTGGGAATTGCATCCTTGTTTATGCCGGCCTTAATGGGAATTGTTGCCGATAAATGGCTGAACGCAGAAAAAGTGCTGGGAATTTGCCATCTTACAAGTGCGGGCATGTTGTTGTGGGCCTCAACCATTACAGAGCCTGCGCTATTTTTCTGGGTGATGCTGTTTAACTCGATGTTTTATATGCCAACCATTGCTCTGAACAATACCGTTTCGTATGTGGTTCTGGAAGAGAATGGCTTTAATATCGTCAAGGATTTCCCACCGATTCGGGTGTGGGGAACCATTGGATTTATCACAGCCATGTGGATTGTCGATTTATGCGGCTGGAAATCAAGTAATGCTCAATTGATATTTTCAGCAATATCGACATTGATGTTGGGATTATATGCTTTTACCATGCCCAAATGCCCGCCGCAGAAATCCAAAAACACCGGTTCACTCCTGTCAACTCTAGGGTTAGACGCATTGGTATTATTTAAACACAAGCAGATGTCGATTTTCTTTTTGTTTGCAATGTTTTTAGGCGTGGCATTACAAATTACCAATGCCTTTGGCGGGTCTTTTCTGGAAAGTTTCAAGATCACTCATCCCGATACCTTTGGGGTAAAACATCCGATTCTGCTGCTGTCGATTTCCCAGATTTCAGAAACCTTGTTCATTCTGACGATTCCTTTTTTCCTGCGAAGATTTGGCATCAAAAAAGTCATGCTGATTAGCATTTTCGCCTGGGTATTCCGATTTGGATTATTCGCAATCGGCGACCCCGGCAGCGGACTGGGTTTGCTGATATTATCGATGATTATTTACGGCATGGCTTTCGACTTTTTTAACATCTCCGGCTCCTTGTTTGTCGAAAAAGAATCTCCCGCCAATATTCGTGCCAGTGCGCAAGGGCTGTTTATCTTTATGACCAACGGTTTAGGCTCAATGATTGGTGGATATTGCAGCGGCCTGGTCGTGGAGCACTTTACCCAAAATGGCACCAGTGACTGGCATCATATCTGGCTTTCATTTGCCGGATATGCACTGGTGTTGGGGATTATTTTTCCTTTGGTGTTCAAATATAAGCATGACCCAAAACAGTTGGAAAATATTCACCATTAATCCTATCCAGGCAAAAGTAACGCAAGAGCTGCGGCTTTAAATAACAGCTGTTTAAATGACAACCACTTGCTGCAAGCCGATAATGCTAAACATTGTTGATTTGGCTATGTTTTTTAAAAATCCACCATTGCGCTGTCAGAAAAATGACAATACAATCAAACCCGCTTGATCGTAACAACAATTAAAACAAGAGGGTATTATTATGAAAACTCGTACAATCGCTCTAGCAACTATTTTGCTTTTTGGTGTTTATGGCATTGCTCAGGCAAAAGTTGTTCCTTATAAAGGAAAAGCTCCTGCCTCAGAAAAAAAACAAGCCTCTCATGCCGCACAGGCGCTGGAACATGCTAATGCTTCGGTAGCAAGCGGAGACGATGCTGCGGCTGTAACAGCACATGCTGAAGAAGCTCTTAAACATGCTGAGGCGGCTCAAAAAGAAAAAGCCAATCCTCATTTAGCAGAGGGAATTACTCATTTGAATTCTGCGATTGTGCATGGCAAGGCAGGACATGCAGATGTTGCAGTGGGTCATGCGAAAGAAGCAGTAACTCATTTAAAAGCAGCATTAGAATAAAAAACCTCTTTGTAATCGCAGTTACAAAACCTTCGCTTTATAAACAATTACTGGGCCTTTGCGCCTCATTATTAAATCCAGAAGCCATCGTCATCAAATCGAGATGCGATGGCTTTTTTATTCCAAAATCGGATGGCGATGACAAACCCCGCCTGTAAAACTTTGATTACAAAGTTATTTTTTAACAGGACGCTGCCAGCCTGGCAACGAAATCTGTTTCGGCCTGCTCAACGTCAGCTGCTCTGCGGGCGTATCTTTGGTAATCGTCGAACCTGCTCCAATCGTGGCATTTTTACCGACTGTCACTGGCGCAATTAATTGTGTATCCGACCCAATAAATGCGCCGTCTTCAATTACGGTTTGAAATTTGTTTACACCGTCATAATTACAGGTGATTGTGCCTGCGCCAATATTCACGCCACTGCCAACAATACTATCGCCGATATAACTTAAATGATTAATTTTGCTGCCTACGCCGACAGAAGACTTTTTAATTTCGACAAAATTACCGATATGGACATTTTCTGCCAATTCTGCCTGCGGTCTTAAGCGGGCAAATGGTCCAACTCTGCAACCTGCTCCAACTGTTGCATCTTCAATAATCGAATTAGGCAATATCTCAACATTTTCGGCAATCACGGAATTTTTAATCAGACAATTTGCACCGATTTTGACGTTATTGGCAATTTGGTTCGTGCCTTCAAAAATCACATTCACGTCGATTTCAATATCTTGCCCTAGTTGTGAAAATTGTCCGCGCACATCAAGCCGGGCCGGATCACGCAAAGTCACGCCTAATTCCATCAAGCGATTGGCTTGTTCCAGTTGAAATACCCGCTCCAAATGCGCGAGTTGCTGGCGATTATTCACCCCTAACACTTCATCTTCATTGTGCGGTTGATTGCTAATCACGGTCAGTCCGTCATGCACTGCCATTTCGATAATGTCAGTCAGATAATATTCTTTTTGGGCGTTGTTATTACCTAGGCGGGCAATCCAGTTTTTCAGCTTGCCACCTTGGGTGGCTAAAATGCCGGTATTTACTTCAGTAATTAACTGTTCAGCTTCATTGGCATCTTTTTGTTCCACGATTTTAATAATCCGGTGCTGCTGGTCGCGGACAATTCGGCCGTAGCCGGTTGGATTAGCGAGAGTCACGGTTAATAACGCCAGCGACTGGTCACTAACATTCGCCAATAAAGTTGCAATCGTGTCTTTTTTCAACAGCGGTACGTCACCGTATAACACCAATACAATGTCATCGTCGTTGATATGTTTTTCAGCCTGCTTCACTGCATGGCCTGTGCCTAATTGCTGCGCCTGTTCTATCCAGGTGACATTCAGTTGCGCCAGCTGGTTTTTCACCAATTCACCGCCGTGTCCGTAAATCACAAAAATTTCATTATTTTCCAGTTGGGTACTGGTGTCATAAACATGATGCAACAAAGCCCGGTCGGCGATTTTATGCAACACTTTCGGTAATTTTGAACGCATCCGCGTGCCTTGCCCGGCGGCAAGAATCAAGGTTTTAATTTTCATAATCTAGGGACTTAATAGGATTGGGTTAGAGTTTTTCGATATTTTTAAATTCTAAAAAAACGATTTTTAACAACTCGTATAGTTTTTTTATAAATAGGCGATTTCCCGCTGTTGCATGGCGAGTTTTTCAAGCTGTAAGCGCAGTTTTTGGATTTCAAAAGTCAGTTTATCGCGTAATCCAGTTTTCAAAAATCAGTTTATCAACGCGCTGAAATTCTCTGACATTATCAGTCACCAAAATTGCACCAACCGCAATACAATGACCTGCGATTAAAGTGTCGTTATGTCCAATCGGTATGCCTTGCAATTCCAGTTGTTTTTTGATGAGGGTTGAAGCTTCAACCGCTTTTTTATCCCAAGCTAAAATCGCATGAAGCCTGTCCACAAATTCAGCGATAATTTCCGGCATTTTAGGGCTGGTTTTTTTATTGATTGCGCCTGAGTTCTGCATAAGTGATGGAAGAAATTACAATTTGATGCTGCAATTCAGCGGTTTCTTGCAGTTTATCCAGTAGATATTCGGGTTTACTGCGAATCAGAAAGCTGCAAATATTGGTATCCAGCATGTAAACAGATTTTGACATTAGAAAACAACCCTATCCGGTTGCACAATATCTGGTCTTTCTGTCAAAAAATCGGTATCGGCTTGCGCAACAGCAGCAAAGTTTTTCCAGCTTTTGCGTACCGGCATAATAATCAGCGTATTGCCTTTTTTGCAGCTTTGAACTTGACTAATGCCGCTAAATTCAAATTCTTTTGGTAATTCCAGTATTTGATGCGAATCTTGGTTAATTAAATTGGCACTAATCATGGCTTACTCCATTAGGGTGGATTGCTTTTTCAATAGCTCGTTAAGTTCTTTCAAATAGGCGATTTCCCGCTGCTGCATGGCAAGTTCTTTGTCTTTTTGTTCATTAAGAAATTGCTGTTTTTCAAGTTCAGATTTAAGTTGCATATTTTCAGCTACATTTGAATTAATTTGCCAATTTTTTTGATTTTGTTTGTAAGCTAAATTTAATACAGCCTTTTCGTTCATATCAATTAATTCTGATAACTTGATGTCAAATAAATCGGCAAGTTGCTCAAGTCTTGATAACTTTATATCTGAATCACCGTTCAATGTCTCCATAACCGCTAACTGACATGTTCAATTTTTCTGCGGCCTCTTCTTGGGTTAAGCCTTTTGCCTGTCGAACTAATTTTATTTTCTCGTGAACTGACATTTTCTTTACTCCTAGCGGCAAAATACCGGTGTGGCTTGATTGTAGCATGAGAGAAAACGCTTGATAATTTTCTTTAGATATTTTTTAAATTGGAGAACTGGAGGAAAGAATGAAAAAGTTATTACTATTTGTTGCCCTCTTTGCGTTTGCTTCTGCGCCTTGCTTTGTTGAAGCAAAAACGCGATAAGATGCGCTTCGTTCCCTCAGCACATCCTAAAAAGTGTTTTATTTCATTAGGATGCGCTGAACGAAGGGAAGCGCATCGCCAAAGCCCAAAAACAAAACCGCCCTCGACAAAACCAACGGCGGTTTTTTATTGCCTGTTTCATTTACAACTCTCCCGCCTGAAACAAAAAAGCCCGATAACGAAAACTCGCTATCGGGCTTTGTGTAGGTTCTACGCTAATTAAGAACCGCGTTTTCTAAGTCTTTCGATGGTTTGTAACGCGATAAGATGCGCTTCGTTCCCTCAGCACATCCTAAAAAGTGT
>CAIQWF010000051.1 GCA_903875455.1 uncultured Pseudomonadota bacterium | reverse complement strand
GTTTTTTGAGGGCTTCGTTGTATTCTTTCCAGTTCTTGGTTTGATATTTTTGCACAGAAGGTTGGGTCATAATGCTACTTTAGGGTCTGCTTGTTGTTCCCGAAAGTTTGCTTTATTTGGTCGATTTGTGCAACAAAGCCAACAAGATGACTAATAGAGTCGTCTATCTCGACATTAGAATAGCTGGCAATTTTTTCCGGTGTGGCAACTAAAAATTTAATAAACCGCCCTGAACTAAATCGTAGAAACAGATCTGCTTCACTATCAAACGGATCAAAGCTGGCAACCGTTAAAGAATTGTTATCTGCATACAAAGGAACGATATGGTATTTGCGGCAGATTTTCTCATTTACCAGTCTTGAAACATCGGGAGCAACCTTAGAAAAATCGGCTGGTTCCAAATCGTATTGACTAAGAATGATTTCCAGAATTTTCTGTTGAGATACTCCAAAACTCTCTAAAAGCTGCCAGGCTTGCAGGGTGGAAATATTTTGAAGTTCTGGGCAGATTGGGCATTGGTCAGAACTGATGGCTCTGCGCATTATTGCGATTCTAATCAGCCAGTGCCGACTGCTATTGTCAATGTTTAGCGCTGGAATTAAATGCTCTGTCATTTAAAATAACCGCAAAATCTAGTTGTAAATAGATAATGCTAAACGCAATTTTGATAACTAAGCAAATTATTTGGCGAAAATAATTATCTTCATTCAAGTATGCCTGGAATTGAAAGAGACCTTAAGTTGAATAAGTGGTTGAGCATAAATTTCCCCGTATATAGCTAACACACTTTAAATTGATTACAAAACCTTTCGCCCTGAGCTAGTCGAAGGGCGCTCATGGTTTTCGACAAGCTCACCACGAACGTGACCAATTTATACTGGGTTAGCTATATTTTGGAGTCCAAACTCGCGAGTTTGGGCTTCGGCCTAGCAACTAAATACCGAAGAACTAATGTCGTTTAAACTTATGAAGCTGCTATTGCAGTTTTTACATAGGTGCTGCATTGTTGGGTAGTGACCGTTCCTGAACCTGACATTACATATTGCCAGGCAAGCAAACCCGCATCGTAATAAGGGACGATTAGCAGCGTGCAATTTCCCAGCGACACGTCTCCGACTATTCGGATAATAGCGGAGTCAGATAGTAGTTCATAATCGCTAAAAGTAGCATTTGAACCCGCATATTGGCTAAGACTGGTGCTGGTTGAGGTGCTAACTGTTGATAATTTAGCCTGAACAGTTGTTAAGGTATTGCAGGATTGATTATCTGGGCAATTATTGGCAATAGCATTTGTTAAACCCGCACCTACGGTGATAGGACGCTCAGATTCTATCGTGTCGCATCGACCAAAAAATCCGGCATTATCAGCCAGACAAAGCTCAATAGCCGCTCTTAGCGCTCTGGCAGTAGTAATTGTTTTAGCCCATTTTGTTCTGGTTAAATAATTTTGATAACCGGGTATCGCAATTGAAGCCAACGTCCCAATAATTGCCACCACCACCAGCAATTCAATTAAGGTAAAACCAGAGAGCCTTTTTGAAATATTCCGCATAATTTTTTTTAAGTCAGTTGCATATCATATCAAATAAAACTAAAGCAATTAATTTGCCAAACTAATCAAGACTAAAATTTCAGTAGTGCTACACATGTAGTGTTGCCTTATTTTTTCTCAATTTGTATCTGATTGGCTAAATCCATTAACGCTTCATAAGAATAAGTAGATGAACAAAAGTTTTTCGGTATAAAAATCTCTCAGGCCCCTGTATTTCTTAAACTTGCTGAAGTTTTATACCTAAAAAACTTACGCTTTACTGCTTAGTTATGTCTGAAAATTTATGCTTAACTACTTAAGTCATTCATTCGTTGAATAATGGCAATTTTTCATTGATCTGCGTAACATCAGAGTTTAACTAATTTCTGCATCTGTCAAATAACAACCCGGGTCTTCAGCCCAAGCATCACTAAAAACCTGCTGCGCCCGCACCCGGGTATTGCCGTTACAAATTTTTTGATAAGCACAAGTTCCGCAGCGACCTTTTAACGGTCTGGGATTTTGTTTCAATCCTGCCATCAGCGGGTCGGAAACATCTTGCCAAATTGCTGAAAATGGTCGCTTTCTGACATTTCCCAGCCCATAATGCCACCAAAACGTATCAGGATGAACGTTGCCGAGATTATCAATATTAGCCACATTCACCCCGGAAGCATTGCCGCCCCACTGTTCCAATTTCGCCTGAATATGCGCGGCTTGGTCTGGAAAGTTTTTCCTGACCCAATGTAAAAAATACACTCCGTCCGCATCATTATTGCCGGTGACAAATTCGCGGTGTTTGCCCTGTTTTTGCCATTCATAACTGGTTGCAAACAACAAATCCATCATCTGCCGCGTCATCTGAAACACTGCATCTTCACCACGATTGCGGTTGCCGCGTCCGCCGTAATTCAAATGCGATAAATAAAACTTGTCGATATTGTAATCATCCATCAACTGTAACATGGCCGGAAAATCGCCCGCGTTGTTTTGGGTCATGGTGTAACGAATCCCGACTTTAATGCCCTGTGCCAAGCATAACTCTACCCCGCGCATTGACGCTGCAAATGAGCCTTGTTTTTGCCGAAACTCATCATGGGTTTTGCCGATGCCATCTAAACTTACACCAATGTATTGGTAGCCAATCCCGGCAATTTCAGCGATATTTTCTTCGGTGATTAACGTACCGTTGCTCGATAATGCAACATAAAAGCCCATTTCTTTGGCGCGGCGGGAAATGGCAAAAATATCAGGATGCAATAACGGTTCACCACCCGATAAAATCAGCACCGGTACTTTGAAAGCTTTTAAATCCTCCATCACCGCATAAATTTCCGGCGTGGTTAATTCACCGGGAAAATCAATATCAGCGGAAGTGGTGTAACAATGCTTGCAGGTTAAATTGCAGCGGCGGATTAAGTTCCAGATTACCACCGGCGCGGCAGGTTTGCGGGCAGGTTTCAACGGGGTAGGGGAGATGAGTTCCTGCATGAATTGGCTGAGCCTGAACATAATTATCCTTTAATCCGTAAGCCGGTTTTTTTCAAAATTCGGGTGCTAAACAGCACGGTATGAGCACGACAATGTTCGCCTAACAAAACTTTAATCTGGGCAATTTCAGCATCGACACTTTCCTGGGTTTTGCCGTGTACCATCGCAAATAAATTGTATGACCATTCCGGTAAATGGCGCGGACGATGATAACAATGACTGACAAAATCCAGTGCGCCGACTTGCCGACCTAATGTATCTATCATTTCATCATCCACATCCCAAACCGTCATGCCGTTAAATGTATAGCCTAATTTATAATGATTCGGCACAGCTCCGATGCGGCGAATAATGCCGTTTTCCTGCATGGTTCGCATTCTGGCCATCACTTCATCGGCACTGATTCCCAATTGTTCGGCGATGAGATGATAAGGTTTAGAAACCAGCGGCAAGCCGGTTTGAGTGAGTTGAATAATGTGTTGGTCTATCGCATCCATCATAAAAAACTCTTTACGCCTCCAGTTTTAAGCCGACAAAATATTCGTTAATTTTCGGCATGTTATAAACCTGTAACCCCGTCTGCTGTTCAATTTCAGCAATGACTTCCAATAAACGCTCCGGTTGCTCGGTGGCAATCACAAACCACATATTTAATTCATGTTCACGGGCGTAATTGTGCGCGACTTCAGGAAAGGCGTTAATGATTTTGGCGACTTCATCAAAACTTTCTGTCGGAGCCTTCACCGCTGCCAGCGTTAATGCACCGCCCATTTGTTCGGCGTGATACAACGGCCCGAAGCGTGATAATACACCGTTGGCCAGCAAAGTTTGCAACCGCGCTAATAATTGGCTTTCGCTAATGCCTAATTCATTCGCAACCTGTTGATAAGGGGATTCGCAAATCGGAAAACCGCTTTGCAGATGATTGATGATTTTTTTATCAAGTTCGTCCATTTTTTTGCAATCTGATATAGGAGTCGATTCAGGAAAATTTTGCTCAGCTCACCGGAGTTGGAACGCTGTCATCTCAATCGGGGTTATTTTCTGCGCTCGGTCAATTTCACCATATCATTCATCACGCCATCCAAACCGCCATAAACATTCAAGGTATTAATTCGCGCAGTGATTTTTTCCAGAATTTCCAACTCTTTCAAGCGCAATAACACCGGATTGCCTTCCATCACTTTCGCGGTATTATGTAAAGAGCGGGTGGCCTGAGTTTCTTCCTGGCGCTTAATCAAATTAGCTTCAGCGAGTTTTTGCGCTTCCACCACTTGGGTCAAAATCGCCTTCATTTCCCCCGGCAAGACAATATCGCGGGCACCGACGGTTTTCACTTCGATACCATAAACCGCCGCTTTTTCCGCCACAATCGCCAACACCTGATAATTCAAGGAATTTTTATCCGCCAACAATTCATCCAAAGTTTGAGTGCTGACAATGGTACGCAACGCCAACTGTAATTCCCGGTACAAAAAGTCTTTCACGTCCGCTAACTGCGCTTTCACCACTTCCGGCTGTTTGATTTGCCAGGTTGCCGATAAATTCACCCGCAAGCTGACCCGATCTTTGGTCAAAATTTCCTGGCCGTTCACTTCCATGTTTTGCAAACGGCCATCGTATAAAGTCACGCTGATATTGCGGTTAAACCGCCACCAGACATGGGTTCCGGTTGCCAAAGTTCCGACTGTTTCGCCGTCCACGTTCAAAAAGCCGAAATGGTTTTCCGGTACAGTCGCCATAATAATTGCGTTGGTCACGGCACGGCGTAACAAATCCTCTTTCACATTGGCCAACAACGCCGCCAATTTTTTCGGCAAAGTAAAATTTTGAGAAATATCCAGTTTTTCAACCCGAATCTCTTGCTGATTTTTCCAGTAAGCGCCACGTTGTCCGGGGGCTTTGATGTCTTTCAACACATTTTTTTGATAAATCAGACCGACTTCCTGCTCGCCGGTTTCCCATTCGGTCAACACTTCGGCAAACTCTGTCGGATGCAACTGCGCTAAATGCAAAATCTCTTTGCTGACCTCTTCCTGCAAGGTGTTAATGATGGTGACAATCTGCACCTGATATTGATTCAGCCAGTCCCAGATGACATGAACGCCGGCTGGCAAAATTCTGATGAATTGCTGCTCCTTGAACAACAAGCCTTTTTGCGTTTCCGTGATAATTATTTTTTTCTTGATGCAGCGCATGATTGTCTCCTGAAATTAAGTGATAAAACCTCCACACAGTCGCGGGCTTAAAGACTTTGTGGCGAATGGGCAAACCCACACAAGCTGTTTGCGCACTCGTCAGACCCAGCCGAAAGGCAGCGTCTGTGCTGATGTCCGGTGATTTTCACCTGCGGGCCAACTCGCCACACAATAACCGCAGTGTGGTTTGTTTAAGTGTGCAAGTAATTGTCGCCTTCCATCGGGAGGCTTTATCGGGTGCCCTTGCGGGCTTTAAAAATACCTGGGCAAGGTATATGGTTTCACTAACCGGAATCGAACCGGCTACACATTGATCCGTAGTCAATTGCTCTACCAAATGAGCTATAGTGATGGAGCAGCGAGCTGGATTTGAACCAACGACCAACCGATCCAATTTCGGTTGCTCTACCAGACTGAGCTATCGCCGCATTTGACTCCTTTCAACACCGATACGCAATGGCCTACAGGGTTGCGTCAGTCAGGCGTTTGAACCTGAACCGCTGTTGTTGAAAGGTGGGTCAAATTCTGCTGTGATAATTAATCACAAAATCTAATATTCAAAATTCTTCGGTACGTTGGCAAAAATTTTGGAGTGCTGCCTTGTTCCTGTGGCGTCATAAATCGTTATGTTGCCATCCTGACTGCAAATCCACACTTCTTTCGCGCCTTGTTGCAAATAAAGGCTAATTTTTTCAGTGATTTCTGGTTTTGAATTGGATGGCGAGATAATTTCGACGCATAATTCAGGTGCGAATTGATAAGGCGTTGCCAAGCCATTTTTTGCAAAAAATTCGTTTGTTCCCCAAGCCACATCCGCGACTTTTACCCCTTTGGGCGTATCAATGGAACATTCGGTGATGACTTTGCCGGTTTTGTTGCTGCGTAAAAAGAAGGCGATTTCAACCTGTAAAAATCCGTGCTGATTGGAAGCGGGAGACATCACGATTTGTCCATATTCATTGAGTTCGATTTTGTAAGGTAAATTGCTTAAGCTTTTGTCCTTTAACACGTCTGACCATTGCATGTTATAGTCCTCAATTTATGAAAAACTGCGTTGATAAATATGGCGGGCTAATTCAAACAAATAATCTTCGCTATTTTTATGATAATCAAAATATCTGAATTGATAATTTAAATAGACACTATTAGTTTTATCATCTCTCCTTTCCTTAACATTTCCGTTAGAAGTTAAAAACCAGAAAGTTTGATACAAACCTTTAATAAAAAACTCAGGTTCATTTTCGTTGACTTTATTTCGTTGCAAATTGCTTAACGCATCGTGAAAATTAACCGCTTGATAAGTATTACCAGTCGCTTTTAATACTTTCGCATAATTTTCAACTAACGGTAATTTTCTATCTTTAACATCATTACCGATTTTTTCTTTTAATTCAGTGTTTGAAAGCGGCTTAAATAACTGGAGTAATATTTTTTCATAAGTTAATAATTTATCGCCCAAGTCAAACATGGTGCGAATATTGACCATAAACAAATAAGCCACATCTTGCGCGGTTAGATTTTCAAATATTTTGCTATGCGCTAGCCAGTTACGCGACATTTTCATAATCCATGAAAAAGAAAATAATTCATTTTGACCATTTAATTTTTTTGCTTCTGCCGCTTCCCATTC
>CAIQWF010000050.1 GCA_903875455.1 uncultured Pseudomonadota bacterium | reverse complement strand
GTTTTTTGAGGGCTTCGTTGTATTCTTTCCAGTTCTTGGTTTGATATTTTTGCACAGAAGGTTGGGTCATAATGCTACTTTAGGGTCTGCTTGTTGTTCCCGAAAGTTTGCTTTATTTGGTCGATTTGTGCAACAAAGCCCCGTCATCCGAATCAATCGCCCGACCAACCGCGCATAGCCCTGACTGAACAGTGCAAAAAAACGGTTAAACCAGTTAAAAAACCAGCCGAATAATTTGTTTAAAATTTTAGTAAACGTATCCTGGTGATGATGGGCTCTGTCCAGCAACAACGCGCACAGTGCCGGGCTTAAGGTCAAGGAGTTGAAGGCCGAAATCACCGTAGACACGGCAATAGTCAGGGCGAACTGTTTATAAAATGCCCCGGATACGCCGGTAATAAACGCGGTCGGCACAAACACCGCCACCAAAACCAGCGAAGTGGCGATAATCGGCCCCAGCACTTCTTTCATTGCCAGCCGGGTTGCCTCACGGGCGGATAAACCTTCGCCGATATGCCGTTCAACGTTTTCCACCACCACAATCGCGTCATCCACCACTATGCCGATGGCCAAAACCAATCCAAACAAAGATAAAGTATTCAGCGATAAACCTAGTGCTGCCATCACCGCAAAAGTGCCAATTAACGACACCGGCACGCTCAGCAGCGGAATAATGGTGGCCCGCCAGTTTTGCAGAAACACCACCACCACAATCACTACCAGTAAAATCGCTTCAAACAGGGTTTCCACCACTGCGTTGATAGATTCTTGAATAAACACCACCGTGTCATAAACCAGCTTGTACTCAATGCCTTGCGGGAAATGGGTTTTCAGCTTCGCCATGGCCTCCATCACCGCTTGTTTGGTCTCCAAAGCGTTGGAACCGGGCATCTGAAACACCCCAATTCCCACCGCATCTTCGCCGTTCAGCATAAAATGCGAGTTGTAATCTTTGGAACCCAGCTCAATCCGCGCCACATCTTTCAGATAAACCACTTCACCGTTCGCGCTTTGTTTGATGACAATATTGGCGAACTGTTCCGGCTCCAGCAGCCTTCCCTGAGTGGTGACAGTGTATTGAAAATCAGCCGGTTTCGGGGTTGGCGGCTGTCCGACAATACCGGCGGCGACCTGGACGTTTTGCTCCCGAATTGCCTGCACCACATCACTGGCGGTGAGATTTTGCCCGGCAATTTTTTCAGGATTCAGCCACAGTCTCATGCTGTAATCCCGCGCCCCGAACAGTACAATTTCGCCGACCCCCGGCAGCCGCGACAAGGTATCCTTGATTTGCAGCAAGGCATAGTTGCTCAAATACACGCTGTCATAGCGTTTATCCGGCGAAGTCAGACTAATCATCAAACTCAAATCGGGACTGCGTTTTTTCACGCTAATGCCGTTGCGCCTTACTTCTTCGGGCAATTTCGGGTCGGCAAGCGCCACCCGGTTTTGCACCAGCACCTGGGCCTTGTTCATGTCAGTGCCGGGCTTGAAAGTAATCGTCAAACTCATATTGCCGTTGTTGGTGGACTGCGATGACATATACAGCATATCTTCCACGCCGTTGACTTCCTGCTCAATCGGCATCGCCACGGTTTCCGCCACCACTTGCGAGTTCGCGCCCGGATAATAAGCGGCAACCACAATATTCGGCGGGGCAATTTCAGGATATTGGGTAATCGGCAATTTCAGCAACGCCAGACTGCCGACTAACACGATTAAAATCGACAGCACTGAGGCAAAAATCGGCCGGTCGATAAAAAAATTCACAAACTCTTTCATGGCTTAATGCTCCGCCGTAGCTGTGGCCAGAGTGATTTTTTCCGCTGCCACCTTGCTATCGGGTTTCAGTTTTTGCACACCTTCTATCACCACCCATTCTCCCGCCTGCAAACCCTGGCTGATAACGCGCAAATCCTCGATTTTTTTCCCGATCATCACTTTGCGCTGGCTGACTTTCTGGTCTTTATCGATTACCCAGACAAAACGGTCTGCCATATCAGTGCCAATAGCCCGTTCAGGCAGCAACAAAGCCTGATAGGCTGCGCCGCCGCGAATCCGAATGCGGGCGAAAAAACCGGGACTAAGTAATTCATCCTGATTTTCAAACACCCCGCGCACGGCAATAGTGCCGGTGGTAGGATTTTCCATCGGCGCAACATAATCCAGTTTTCCCTGATGCGGATAACTCTGCTCATCGGCCAATGCCAATTCCACTTTTGTTCCTTCCAGCTTGCGCTTTTGTTTTTGCGCCTCGCGCCGATAATTCAAAATCGCCTGTTCATCAACATTTACCGACACATAAACCGGATTCATCGACACAATGGTGGCCAGACGTGTGGCATCAATGTCACCGCCATTGACCGCATTGCCGACGGTGAGTAATTCCCGACTGATTCGGCCACTGATCGGGGCACGCACTTCGGTAAATTGCAGATTCAGCTTTGCGCTTTCCACTTGCGCATTCGCCGATTCAATTGTCGCCGCCATTTCTTTGACCGCTTTCTGCCGGGCATCAAACTCTTCCGCAGAAATCGCTTTGGCTTTCAACAGATTTTCCGCCCGCGCCAAATCTTTTTTTGCCAGTTCCTGCTGGGTTTTGGCTTTTTCCAGTTCCGCCACCGCATAACTCAGTTTGGCCTTGAAAGGTCTGGGGTCAATCACGAACAATAAATCGCCTTTCTCAACTTTTTCACCGGCCTTGAAATTGATTTTTTCCAGATAGCCGCTGGCTCTAGCTCGCACATCCACCGACTCCACCGCTTCAATCCGTCCGGTGTATTCATCCCAGTTAGTCACTTGCTGGCTCAACGGTTGAGCGATTTTAACTTTGGCTGGCGGAGGCGCATCAGGTTTTCCCGCAGGTGCCGCCACTGGACTTTCTGCCTTATTGCAGCCATTCAGCACTAACAGCAATAAGGTGATAAGCAAGGGTTGCACTGAGATAACAGCAGACAGGAAGGTGATTTTTTTCATCGTTGAGTGCCTCGGCGGTCAGGCGAAAAAATAAATGATAATTGATATTACCGTTTAGTCTAGGTTATGATTGCAGCCTAAGTCAATTGCTTTTTTTTGAGTAAAAACTGATGATTAAATGCGGACGACCCGCGAAGGGAAATGAATTATTAAGTCGAGATCGCTTGCTGGATGCGGCTTTAGCCTTGTTTTTAGAGCATGGCTACGGCAATTTGAACATGGAAACCATTGCCAAGGAGGCGCGGGTATCAATGCGGACCATTTATAGTCAGTTTGGCGGCAAAGCCGGATTATTTGGTGCGCTAATACGGCGCAGCAGTGATCAGTTTGTCGCTGATTTATCAGAAGAAGAGCAGCCGGAACAGGCTTTAGAAGCGTTTGCGCAAAAGTTTTTATATCGCATCACCCGCCCTGATGTGGTGAGAATCAGGGCAATACTGATCGGTGAATCAACACGCTTTCCCGATCTGGCCACGCACTTTTATCAGCAAGGGCCGCAACGCACCCTGAAAGTGCTGGAGCAGTTTTTTGCCAAGCAACAAGGTACAGGGCGTTTTGTTGAGATGGATCCGCGCTTTCTGGCTGAACAGTTTATTTGTTCATTGCGGGGTGAGCGTTTGCAACAATTGCAGTTAGGACTTGCCGCTACGCCGGATGAGCAGGAAATTCAAATCTGGGCGCAACAGGCAACACGCTTGTTTTTATATGGCTGCACGAAAAATTGCCTCTGTTCAACTGAAATCATGCTGCGATAACTGCTCGACAAACCAGCGTAGCACCTTACCTTTGTTAATCGTTTTCCAGGCCATTCCTAAATTTGATGGCGTTACCGGTTCTGCCAGCGGCAGAGCTATGAGTATTTTTTGCTCCAGTAAATTCTCAATGCGATGTGCCGGTACAAAACCAACCCCTAATCCCAAACATTGGGCTTTTATTTTTTCCTCAATAGAGGGCACCGATAACACCGGGCGCTGGCTAAAAACCCGCAGACTTTGAGGCGCCTGAATTCTGGAAGAGTCCCGCACCACCACAAAACGGTGCTGTTCAATCACCTGTCTTGATAACGGCAGTGCGGCTTTGGCCAGTTCGTGTGTAGGCGCGACAGCAAAAATCCATTCCACCTCCTGAATTTTATGAAACTTTACCCCTTGCGTCGGCAATAATTCAATACCTGCGCCAATAATCAAATCGGCGCGGTTATTAATCAAAGCTTCAGCGGTTCCGCCCAGCACTTCTTCATAAATATTGATTTCAATATCCGGCAGAATTTCGTAAAACTGGGCGATTAACGGATAGATAAAATCAAACGTTAAAATCGAATCGATGGCGATATTGAAAACCGGCTCCCAGCCGCTGTGAGTTTTTTTTGCGTTGATAGCCAGACGCTCGGTAGCTTGCAGGATTTCCCGCCCCTGCTCCAGCAAAACTTTTCCGGCCGGGGTTAATACCGCTCGACGACCTTCTTTTTGAAACAGTACCACATCCAAATCCTGTTCCAGTTTCTGCATGGTATAAGAAACAGCGGAAGGCACCCGAAACAACGCATTGGCGGCAGCGGCAAAACTGCCTTTTTGGTCAATGGCATCCAACACTTCCAGCGCGTCTAAGGTAATCGGATATTTCATATAGCGGTTTTAGTTGATTGTTCAAAAATTTTGAAGTGATTGAGCAAAATCTAGCGCTTTTTATTTCAACGGTCAATTCTATAATAGCCTCAACCTTTCAAATTATTAAACACTAGAGGTTGTGAAAAAAATGCAAAAGCAAACTCGACAACTTAGCACTATCATTAGTGGTCAAAATACTTCCGATGGCGCAGGCGTGAAACTGAAACGCATTATCAGTCCCAGCCCTAAAAACAGCTTTGACCCTTTTATTTTATTGGATGAATTTGGTTCCAATGAACCGACCGATTATATCGGCGGTTTTCCCGACCATCCGCATCGAGGTTTTGAAACGGTGACTTATATGCTGGCTGGCGCAATGACACACCGCGACCATTTGGGAAATGAAGGTCATTTACGCGCCGGTGATGTGCAATGGATGACTGCCGGACGCGGCGTGATTCATTCGGAAATGCCAGAACAGGAAAACGGCTTGTTACACGGTTTTCAACTCTGGCTTAATCTGCCAGCACAAGAAAAAATGAAACCGCCGCATTATCAGGATATTGCCGCAGTGGATATTCCAAAGGTTGAATTAGACAATGGCGGTTATCTCAAAGTGATTGCGGGTGATTATCTGACTGAATCACAAACCATCACAGGCGCGGTGCAAGGCGTGACCACGCAACCGTTATATCTTGATATTCGCTTAAGTCCACAGCAACAGCTCAATATTCCTGTCGGCGTGGAACACACGGCGATAATTTATGTTTATCAAGGTGAATTGACAATTAGCGCAGAAGCCAAGCTTTTAAAAACCGAACAATTAGGGCAATTAGTTGAGGGGGATAACATTCAACTGGCAACTCAAAATCAATCCGCACAATTTTTAGTGTTAGCCGCCTTACCGATAAAAGAGCCGATGGTACAAGCCGGGCCGTTTGTGATGAACAGTGTCGAAGAAATTGAACAGGCCTTTCAAGATTATCGTAGCGGCGTGTTGACGCTATAAAATGACTTCCAGTCCTTGAAGGACTGGAACTCATGGATAAAAACTTTATTTAACTTTTTCAAGGAAATCATTATGAAAACCAAACTTTTCGCTTTATTAATCACTGCTGCCAGCTTTTCTGCCACCGCAGCCGATTCTTACACCATCGACCCAACCCATACTTTTCCGAGCTTTGAAATCAGTCATTTAGGTTTTTCCACGCAACGGGGACGTTTTGACCGCACCAGCGGCAAAGTGACGCTAGACCCGAAAGCGGCAAACGGCGGCAGCATTGATGTCACCATTGAAACAGCCTCCATCAGCACCGGCTTGGCAAAACTGGAAGATCATTTACGCAGCAAAGATTTTTTCGATGCCGCACAATATCCGCAAACCAAATTTGTTTCCACCAAATTGATTTTTAACAAAGATAAACTCGCGGCGGTGGATGGCAATCTAACCTTACACGGCGTGACTAAACCTGTGCATTTAACTGTCGATCATTTTCACTGCGGTTTAAATCCGATTGCGGCGAAATATCAGTGCGGCGTGAATGCTTACACGGTGATTAAACGTTCAGAATTTGGTGTCGATAAATATGTGCCGGCAGTAGGCGATGAAGTTAAAATCGTGATTCAGGTTGAAGCGACCAAAGACTAGACCGATGTTATTCAGTTCAAGGAGATAAATCATGCAAGCAAAACCTGCCATAACTTCTGTAAAAATTCACGATATTATCCAAGCCCGCTGGAGTCCCAGAGCGTTTGCTGCGGAAAAACCGGTTAGTCATGCCGATTTATTAGCCTTGCTGGAGGCTGCACGTTGGGCATCGTCCTGTTTTAATGACCAGCCCTGGCGATTTGTGGTCTGCAATAAAAGTACCGATGCCCAAAGCTGGGAAAACGCTTTTTCAGTTTTGACGGAGAAAAACAAGTTGTGGGCGAAAAATGCCCCGGTGTTAATGCTCTCTGTGGCGATGCAGAATTTTAATCATAACGGCAATCCCAACCGCTGGGCTGGATACGACACCGGTGCGGCTTGCGCTAATTTGAGTCTGCAAGCCACCGCGTTAGGTTTGGTAGTACATCAAATGGGAGGTTTTGATGCGGAAAAAGCCCGCGCGGTTTTTAATCTTCCTGAGGATTGCACACCGATGGCGATGCTGGCGGTGGGTTATCAGGCCGAAGTTGAGGTGCTGGATGAGGATTTTAAAGCCGCAGAATTGGCAGCGCGTTCCCGCGCCGAATTAAAGAGCCGTTTTTATGCCGGGCAATGGGGCAACGGTATTGAATAAACCTGTTATCTGGGAAGATTCGACAAAAAGTCATCCAGCGTCAGGATTTTACAGACGGCGTAAGCGGGTTGCTCGTAAGGATGGACGCGCAACAAGGTCAAGATAACCTCTTTAACCAGCAACTCGCTACACACCATTTCCACTTTATATTCGGGCAGTTTCTGCAACTGTCCGATTTGCCCTACAAACGGCTGACTACCGGCTAATGCCCGGAATTGTCCTTCGCCGCGCATCTGCCAGCAACATTGGTCATAGCCGTTCAGATGTCCGGCTCCGGCGGCAAACAACGCGGTTTTCACTTGTTCCAGATGGGTTTCCGGCACATAAAAACTGAACTGATACATTTGAATCTCTTAAAATTTGACTTCGCTGAACTTGGCGTGAGGCGTTAGCACTTGCAGTTTCGCCAGTTGCATTAAATCAACGGAATGCTGCTGTTTGTCGCTGCAAATCAGCAAATATTCATGTTTGTCGGCGCTGAGAATATCCACCGCTTTGCCTTCAAGCGTTTGCCCGTCTTTAAGTTTCAGTCTGAGCTGATAGCCATACACGCAAGCGGCTTCAATATAATCGTGCAGTTCGCAGGAAATGTTACAGGAATTCATCATGGCTCTTGCCTTCAAATCTAAAACTCTGATGATTATAAGTCGTATTTTGAAGTACAAACTTAAGTTTGTATCTTGATTAAGTCTTTAAAGCGGGATAACTCACTCGGCTCAGTCTAATAAATCTTTTTGAATCGCTTTTTGCTCGGCTTTTTTGGTTACTTCTAGCATATTGGGCAGATTTAACCTTGCGCCATCCAGCATTTCTTGCACACAGACCACCTGTATTTTTGGAAAATCCATCCCCGATAATTTAACCATTCCGTATTTTTTACTTTCTTTAATAATATTGGGTAATGGATAAAGTGTTAATAAAATCCCCATTTCAGCTTTTTCAAAATCAATTGTGCCATTTAAATCTCTAAGCACAGACGGGTCTAAGGTTTGATTGGACTTCACTTGAAAAATGATTGTTTTGGTAACTTGTTTACCGTCAACAACGTCTTTTACGAATGCCATGCCGTCAACACCACCATCTTTACCTTTTGCGTCCTGGATTGCCGCACGATTGTTTGAGTACGCCAATACCATCCATTTTTCAAACTCTTTGCGGGTTTTGTCATCTTCCCGATTCGCCAACGCAATTGCTGCCTCCATATCTTTTGGAACACCACTTACAGTCACGCGCTCAATAAAGGTGGCGTTTTCTTTATCGATATAATCCTTTGAAAAATCGCGTGAAAAACTATGTTCTAAACGTTTCAAAATCAGGGAAATGCTTTGGTATGTGATGTCGATACCTATCCATTTTCGCCCCAGTCTTTCAGCCACCGCAACAGTCGTTCCGCAACCGCAGTAAGCATCTAAAACAACATCACCTTCGTTGGAACTGGCTTTGATAATTCGTTCAAGTAATGCTTCCGGTTTTTGTGTAGGGTAGCCTAATCGTTCTTTGGCGGCTGGATTAATGACCGAAATCTCCCACCAATCAAACATCGGAACTCCTTTAGATTCTTCGGATAAATTAGTTGCTGATCTTTTTCCTGAATCATCGAAAATAGCCTGTTGCTTTTTGCCTTTCCATCGATTCAATGTTCCTTCTGATAACGGTAAATACTGTTGGTTAAATGTGTTTAAATGTGATTTTGTATAAAAGAAAATAGTATCGTGATTGCTGACAAATTGTTTTTGATTAATAGACCATTTTCGATAACACCAAATAATCTCATTTCTAAAATCGCCGCCTCGTGGACAAAATATACTGTCACAAATCAATTTTAAATAATGAATTGCTGTTGAGTCGCAATGCAGATAAAAACTGCCTGTGGGTTTTAAAACGCGGTGAATTTCAGAAATCCGTAACGTCATGCTGACTAGGTAAGCCAGTAAGTCACATTTACCTAAAATATCGGTTAGCCCAACAATTAATTTGATACTTTGAATCGTTAAAGCGTTATTTTTGTTTTCAATAATTTCATCAAGTCCACGCTCAGCAGCAGCGTCCCATGTCCAGGTATCAATAAAAGCTTGGGCTTGCGCTTTGTTGATTTTTTCGTCATCGATGTTGTTGTAAATTTGATTGTAATTGCGGTTTGAATTAAATGGCGGGTCGATGTAGCACAAATCAACGCTTTCGGTGTTGATGTGATTGCGCAAAACCTCTAAGTTGTCACCGTAATAGATTTGATTTTTCATTATGTTTAGTCAGATAAGGAAGACAGGTTGTTTTGCGTAGCAAAAGCAATAATACAGCATTGTGTTACGGGTAAAAAATCACTTGTTTTTTAACTCTTTCCGCATGAAACGAAAACTCAAACAGCGGACATACACCTAACGCACTTCGGCCAAGCCTTCGCCTCTGGGGTCACTGGCCGCCGACAGTTGGCGGGTTTTCTTTTGCAACTCAATCGCCTGCATATTTCCATAAGGCGAACTGACCTGTTTAAGCTGATGCCCCAGATTTGATAACGCTGTCATCGTTTCAGGGCTGAAACTGTTTTCTTCATGTTCAATCACATCAGGCAAATATTGATGATGAAAACGCGGCAGTTTCACCCACGATTGCGGGGCATGATGTTCGGCAAAATCCAATACCGCCAGCAACACCATCGAAATAATCCGACTGCCGCCCGGTGTGCCTAAAATCGCTACCCGCGTCTCATCTTCCAGAAAAGTTGGTGTCATTGAAGACAACATCCGCTTGCCCGGCGCAATGGCATTGGCGGAACTGCCGACCAAACCATATCGGTTCATTGCCCCGACTTTGCTGACAAAATCATCCATCTCATTATTTAATAGTACGCCCGTGCCTTTTGCCACAAAACCGGCACCAAATTCAGCATTAAGACTCAAAGTTGCTGCAACCCGATTCCCTTCTGCGTCGATAATGGAAAAATGCGTGGTGTCTGTTCCGGTTTGCTTTTCCACCAGTTCGCCACTGAGAAAATCACTTGGCAAGGCTTTATCAGCGCGAATGCTGCTGCGCAAACCGGCTGCATAATCAGGGCTGAGCAACTGTTTAAGCGGAATACTGACAAAATCGCTATCGCCTAAATATAAAGCCCGGTCATGATAAGCGCGGCGCATGGCTTCAGTGATTAAATGTTTTCGGGTGGCATCAGTCACTTTTGTTAAATCATAGGCGGAAAGAATATTCAGCGCTTCAATCAATACAACCCCGCCGGAAGATGGCGGCGGCGCACTGGTGATTTTTATGCCGTAATACCAACCATAAACCGGAACTCGCTCGATGACTTGATAGGCATCCAAATCTTTTTGCGTCCAGATTCCACCCAAAGCGGTTACATCGGCAAGCAGCTTTTGTGCAGTTTCGCCTTGATAAAAGCCAGCTGCACCAAACCGGGCGATTTTTTCCAGGGTATTAGCTAAGTCAGGTTGCTTTAACAGAAAATTTGCAGCGGGAATGTGGCCGTTTTCCAGAAATATTTTTGCGGCTTCTGGATTTTTTTCGATCACCGGATGCCGAACAGTCAACAGTTTTCGATAATGGTTTGCAGGCACGAAGCCGTCGCGGGCATAACGGATCGCAGGTTGCAACGATTGCGCTAAAGACAAACGTCCGTATTTTTTCGCCAAATGTACAATCGCTGCCGGCATCCCCGGAATTGCCGCCGCTAATGCACCATTTTTTGACAAATCTTCTATTACTTCGCCGTTGCGGTCTAAATACATGTTCTTATTGGCGGCAAGCGGGGCTTTTTCCCGCCCGTCCAGGATTATTTCAAAACCATCTTTGCCCCGATGCAGCAGCCAGAAACCACCTCCGCCCAAGCCGGAAGAGCCGGGCTCAACCACCGCTAAAGCAGCACTCACCGCTACCGCTGCATCAAAAGCATTGCCGCCAGCGGCCAGAATTTCAAACCCTGCTTTGGTTGCCAAAGGATGGGCGCTGGCAATGGCCGATTTTGAAGTTTCGGCAAAACCTGCCGCTGCCCAGACAAAGGTAAAAAAAACGATAAGGATGAGTTTTTCGACGGCCTGTTTCATTTATTTAAACAACTTCAACCCGGGCAAATTTTCTTTTTCCAACCTGATAAACATGCTTGCTTCCTACTGCCATAACTAACTTAGGTTCGGAAACCTTTTCGCCGTCAATTTTCACCCCGCCTTGCTTAATCATTCGCATTGCTTCTGAGGTGCTTTCAACCAAGCCCGCTTCTTTCAACAGATTGGCAATGGCACAGCCTGCCGCATCGCCTTTCACGGTGACCTCCGGCATTTCATCCGGCATTGCCCCGCGCTGAAAACGGGCTTCAAAACTTTCCAGAGCTTTAGTAGCGGCTGCGGCATCATGAAAACGGCTGATAATTTCCTGAGCTAACGCCACTTTATAATCCCGTGGATTCGCACCTTCTTCGGTAGCTTTTTTCCATTGCAAAATTTCGGTCATCGGTCTGAAACTAAGCAATTCAAAATAGCGCCACATCAGTTCATCAGAAACCGACATAATCTTGCCGAACATCTCATCCGGCGTATCGGCGACCCCGATATAATTGTTCAGCGATTTGGACATTTTCTGCACCCCGTCCAAACCTTCCAGAATCGGCATGGTCATCACCACCTGCGGTTTCTGCCCGTAAGCTTCCTGCAACTGCCGCCCCATCAATAAGTTGAAACGTTGATCGGTGCCGCCTAATTCCACATCCGCTTTCATCATTACCGAGTCATAGCCCTGAATCAGCGGGTACAAAAACTCATGAATAGCGATAGACTGCCCGCCCTTAAAACGTTTGCTGAAATCATCGCGCTCCAGCATCCGCGCCACAGTATTTCTGGCTGCCAACTGCACTAAATCTGCGGCGGACATTTTTCCCATCCATTCGGAATTAAACACAATTTTGGTTTTTTCAGGGTCAAGAATTTTAAAAACCTGTTCCTGATAAGTTTTGGCGTTTTCCAATACCTGTTCGCGGGTCAACGGCTTCCGGGTCACGTTTTTTCCGGTCGGGTCGCCAATCATGCCGGTAAAATCGCCAATCAAAAACAGCACTTCGTGGCCTAAATCCTGAAACTGTTTTAGCTTGTTAATCAATACTGTATGCCCTAAATGCAAATCCGGTGCCGTGGGATCAAAGCCCGCTTTCACCCGCAAAGGCCGCCCTTCCTGCAATTTTTTTTCCAGCTCCACTTCCAGCAAAATTTCATGGGTGCCGCGACTTAGCAACTCCAACGCCTCTTTACTCACAAACAACTCCCGTTAAGTTAAAATTCATCGTTCTATTATAATATGATTAGTTTGACATATTGCGTGTAATAAATGATTATGCGCACTTTATCCCCCCCTCAAAAAACACCAGCCGAACTTCTTTGGCTAATCCTCGTAACATCAATACCCTTCAAGAGACTCGTGAAACATAGAATCTATCAATCATTGTTTTTAGGACTGACTACCGCAATCGCTGCCAGCGCAAGCTACGCACTGATTTCACCCAGGAATACCGAAGTGCCGACGAGCGTAAATGCTATCGAAACACCTTCCCTTTATGATGCCACCGCTGAATTTTTAACTGATGCTACCGAAATTCAATACCCGCTTGCCGTAGATTATCAAGTGAAAGACGGCGAGAGTTTATCGGCGATTTTTTCCAAATTTGAGCTGAGCAAAGCGACACTGCATACCATTACCAGTTCTGAAATTGGACAGGATTTTGTGAAGTTAAAAGCCGGCGATCTGCTGCAAATCAAAATCAGCGCACCGGGCGAACTGGAATATTTGATTTACAAAAAAAATCCGATTGACACTTTAATCGCTGCGCGTAGTGATGAAGGTTTTGAGGTACAACTGGTAAGTGCGCCAATCGAGCGTGAAATTGCCACTGTGCAAGGCACGATTCAAAACTCGCTGTATCTGGATGCCAAACAGGCCGGATTGCCCGACAAGCTGATTATGAAACTGGCGGATATTTTTGCCTGGGATATTGATTTTGCCCAAAACCTGAAAGACGGCGACCAATTCACCGTGGTTTATGAAAAGTTTTTAGTCGAAGGCAAACAGGTTTACACCGGCGAGATTATGGCGACTGAATTCACCAATAAAGGTAAAACTTTCGCGGCGATTCGGTATAAGGACAAGGAAGGCAATGCCACTTATTATACCCCGCAAGGCAAAGGCATGAAAAAGACCTTTTTGAGCAGTCCGGTGGATTTTGCCCGGATTAGCTCCGGTTTTAACTTGCATCGCCTGCATCCGATTTTAAATACCATTCGCGCCCACAAAGGCGTGGATTATGCAGCGGCGATTGGTACACCGGTGAAAACCGTCGGCAATGGCAAAATCATTTTTCGCGGCACCCAGCATGGGTATGGCAATGTGGTGATTGTGCAGCATGGCGAAAAATACACCACGCTTTACGGGCATTTATCAGGATTTGGCGAAGGCCAGGAAGTGGGCAGCGAAGTTTCGCAAGGTGAGGTGATTGGCTATGTCGGTCAATCCGGTTTGGCGACCGGTCCGCATCTGCATTATGAGTTTCGGATTGATGGCGTGCATCAAGACCCACTGGCGGTAAATTTGCCGGAGGCTTATACCACTTCCAAAGAGTTTTTGGCTGAATTTAAAGCCCAAACCCAACCGTTTATTGATAAATTGAATAAAGTCACTGCTGCAACACCGGATATTAAAGTGGATAGTTTGCAGCCGCAGCAAGAGCATTCTTGAGGTCAACACCATGAACGCCGTTTTAAAACCTAAATTCGTTTCTTTTATGGAGTATTTGACTGCTGAAGAGTTGGCAGAATACAAAAGCGAATATTACGCAGGAGAAATTTTTGCAATGGCTGGTGGCACAATTAATCACAATCAAATCATCATCAATCTTTGCATTATTTTAGGGATGGCTTTTAAAAACCGTGACTGGCGCGTGTTTGCCGGTGATGTAAAGCTGCATGTGCCCAGCGCGGAAAGTTCGACTTATCCCGATGTGTTGGTGATAAAAGGTCAGCCGCAGTATTGGGATAATCGCCGTGATGTGGTGTGCAATGCGCAGTTGATTATTGAGGTTTTATCCGACAGCACCAAAGATTATGACCGCGCCGGTAAATTTGAGATTTACCGATCCGTGCCTGATTTGCAGGATTATATTTTGATTAGTCAGGATAAGGTGCATGTTGAGCATTTTGTTAAGCAGTCACCTAATCAATGGTTATTGACCGAATATAAGGCGATGACGGATGTGTTGACGATTGAGCAATTGGGCGAGACGCTGAGTGTGGCGGATATTTACGATAAGGTTGAGTTTTAGAAAATGGGGTTCACTTTCGTTCTGCCCATTCTACCGAGCTGAAAAATAAGGTGTTGGAGGCGGGGTTTTATGTGGCGCGGATTCAGGATGGAATGTTGTGTTAGAGCGCGGTAGGATGGGTAGAACAACGTGAAACCCATCGCAACGCCTCAATTCAAGATGGGTTTCGGCTACCGCCTCTACCCATCCTACCCAATTAAAATTACCAGGAAAGATAAAATGTCGCAAATCATCTTAACTCGTAAGATGGGTAGAGCCATAGCGAAACCCATCACAACACAAAGCTCCAAAAATGTCAGAACTTTATCTCGGCCTCATGTCCGGCACCAGCGTTGATGGCATAGACACTGCACTGGTAAATTTCAGCGGTGAAAAACTAGAATTAGTCGCTTTTGACTATCCGCCATTTGCCTAGGAAATAAAAACCAAAATCGACACAGGAGAAATTTATGCTGAATCAAGATCAAGATGCAAGCGACAAAAAATATGTTTATGTTGAAGAGATTATTCTGGCTTTAATGCTGTTGTTGGCGTTATTGGGCGTGTGGATTACGGATTATGCCCCGATGGATGGATACGGCTACTGGATGATTATGGTATTTGTATTTGCCTCGCTGGCCATTACGATTGCATGGTTACAAAACAAGGCCGCAGGTTTTATGACTATTTTACGTGAACAGTCCTTACACTGGTTCACTTCGTTGCTTATGGTAGAAGGGATATATATTCTTTTTGCTCATCAACATTTAAGCTCAGAAGATACAGGTTTGGTAATCATGATGATTTTATCCCAATCCACCATTTTAGACGGAGTGCGAATTGGCTGGCGCTTTGGCCTGGTGGGTATTTTTTTAGGCATGACTGCAATGATTGCCGTTTATACCCGGCATTTTTTTTGGATTGGCACCGTTTTGTTATGTTGTATTCTGATTACATCTGTTTTTGGACAAATGTGGCTGAATAAAAAAAGAAAAGTTTAAACCCCAAACCGAAACACCTGCTGTTTTTTGATTTAAAGCAAGTAGTAAACACTCCAAAATGTCAGAACTTTATATAGGCCTCATGTCCGGCACCAGCGTTGATGGCATTGACGCAGCACTGGTTGATTTCAGCGGCGAAAAACTTGAATTAATCGCTTTTGACTATCAGCCTTTTGCGGAAGAACTCAAAACCAAAATCCAGCAAATAAGTCTGGCAAATCAACCCTTATTACTCAGCGACTACGGCGCGTTAGATTGTGAATTAGGGCATTTATTTGCCGATGCGGTGAATAAACTTTTGGAAAAATCAGGCATTTCTAAACATAAAATTAAAGCGGTCGGCAGTCACGGCCAAACCGTTTATCACCAGCCTAATACTGCCCTGCCCTTCTCTCTGCAAATTGGCGACCCGAATGTGATTACTGAAAAAACCGGCATCACCACAGTGGCTGATTTTCGCCGTCGCGATATGGCTGCGTTTGGACAAGGAGCGCCGTTAGCTCCGGCATTTCATCAGGCAGTGTTTGCCAATTCCAAAAAAAGCGTCACAGTTGTGAATATCGGCGGCATTGCCAACATCACCGTATTATCCCAGAATCAAATCATTGCTTTTGACACGGGCACCGGCAACACCTTAATGGACTACTGGATTAACAAGCACCTTAATTTGGCGTATGACAAAAATGGCGACTGGGGCCGCAGTGGCGCTGTTATTCCTGAATTACTGACACAATTTAAACAGGCCGAATATTTTACCGCTCCACCACCGAAAAGCACCGGCAAAGAATATTTTTCGGTATCCTGGCTGGAACAACATCTCAGCCTGATTGAAAGTTATAAAGCTGAAGATGTGCAGGCGACCCTATGTCATTTAACCGCTGAAACCATTAATGACGCAATCGCCAATCACGCTCCAGACACCGAACAAGTATTAGTTTGCGGCGGTGGCGCACATAATGAGTATTTGATGGAGTTATTGGCGAAAAGCAATTACCCGGTCAGTTCGACAGAAGATTACGGCGTACATCCAGATCATGTTGAAGCGATTGCTTTTGCCTGGCTTGCCAGACAAACCATGAATAATTTATCTGGCAATTTAACGCAAGTTACCGGCGCGAAAACTCCGTGCGTGTTGGGAGGAATTTATCCAGGAATCCGAGGATTGTTTTGAAAGAACAGCGCCAATCTCAAGTAAGTTGGTAAAACTGTTTCTGCAATGTGTAGCCCACAAAAACATAGCACTGAATTTCGTTTCTACGCCGAATTAAACGATTTTTTACACTGGAAAGGTTCGGAAAGCCGCAATAGCAGTAACGACAGCAGTAACGACAGCAGTAACGACAGCAGTTACAGTAGCAGCGATTCAGATAGTGATAACAGCAGCAGTGAAGAAAGCAGCGGCGGGAGCGCATCGGACTCATGGTAAAAAATCTTGTTAATCTACATCCGTTCCCAAAAGTCCGGCTTATCCTGTTTGGCTTGCTGGCTGTAACTATCAGTCATGCCAAAGAATGCCCCAAAAGCACTCAAACCCAGCTGCAATATTTTTCTCTCAACACACCCAGCATTACACATCTCGACCAAAGCATCGGCCAAACCCAATTCATCCTCAAATCTAATGCGGACGGCGCCACCCGTTTTAGCCAAATCTACGAAGGGCGCTGGTTTTGCCTGGGGTTCAATCAGGCTAGAAAAATCTACCTGCTAGGCGGCATTTTTCAAATCGGCGCCTGGCTGCCATTACGCTCTATTCAATATCTGCACGAAACAACCGACACAGTCACGGCCTCGATATTTGAACGGCAAGGTTACCTCGCCAACGCAGCCATTGTCAGCCCGAAAGGTCGGTACATTGTCTTCATCGGCGGACAGCAAACCACTGGCGAACTTTATGTTCTGGACACCCAAACCGACAGCATCAAAAAACTTGGGCCTGCTCCCGCACCGCCGCCGCTTGCAATTGATTCTTTCAGTAGCGAAGAACCTTTTGAATGGGGTACGGGTTGGGCGGATGGTTATGTAGAAATCGAGCAAAATATTCTGCAATTTAAAACAGAACATATTTTGCAAGTCAGCTATGGCAAAGATACACCACGGGCGCGTGCTAAAAAACGACGGATTCAGGTTTTCAAACTGCCTAAATAGCATTCAGGCACAATAATTAAGTAGTCGAAAATTATTCCACGCATTAAAATCAATTTTTTAAGCCAAGCGATTGGTAAATCAAGAGCTGAAGCTCTCATTCTGATAAGGGGAAAAACATGGCAATTAGTTTACAAAAAGGGCAACGTATCAGCCTGGAAAAAAACGGCAAAGGCATTGAAAAACTGTGCGTCGGCGTGAACTGGGGAGCGATTGAGAAAAAAAGTTTATTCGGCGGCAAAAAATACGAAGCCGTTGACCTCGATGCCTCAGTCGGCTTGTTTAGTGCCCAAAAAGAGCGTGTTGATATTGTCTATTTTGGCCAAAAAAAATCAAAATGCGGCTCAGTCAATCATTCCGGCGATGACTTGGTTGGCGATACTGGCGGCGATGACGGTCTGGACAATGAGGTTATCACCGTTGATTTGGCCAGCGTCCCCAACTCGGTGGATCAAATTGTGTTTGTATTAAATTCGTTTCGCGGACAGGATTTTGCTGATATTCCGTTCGCCTCCATCCGAATTTATGAAGGTACGCCGGGACGGGTTGATAATGTGATTGCCACCTTTGATATTGCTAATGACGAAACTTTTAAAGGCAAGGTTTCAATGATTATGGGCAAATTATATCGGCATGGCCCAGAATGGAAATTCACCACTTTCGGTGAATCGACCGAAGACAAACGCCTGGAACAAACCCTGGCAACCGTTGCTGCAAAATATCTATAACTTGCAAATGACAGCAGACCAAAAAGCCAAAGCGCTTACTTTTTCAAAAGTTGCAGACTTTTTGGTCGCTATTGTTTCTTTGCCCATATTTATAGGGTGCTGCTTTCTCATTTAAGTACCGCAGTTTCCAACTCCAACATTATCTGGGTAGCTTCTTCAAAATTAAACGCACGGATAAGCTGGTCAATTTGCTGATAGCGGTTTTTAAGCGCTGTTTGTAGTAACGCCGAATTTTCTTCCCAATATTCCAAAGCCTCAATGTTACCTTCTTCAAGCTGTTTCAGAAGGTGCAAATAAACCTGTCGCAGCAGCGAGTAGTCAATTTCCGTCACGGCTTCAACTTGCGGAGACGGTTTTTGCGGAAGTTTTTGCTCCAGCTGGGTAATTAACCGCATTAACTGGCTGGTGACGGTGGTGAATAAATTTTCAATTTCCTCGGCGGGATGCCTGTTTTTGACCGCAGATTCCAGCTTCGCAGCTTCAGCCTGCAATGCTTCTGCGCCAATATTACCGGCAACAGCTTTTAACGTGTGTGCCAAGCGCTCAGCGGTTTCCCGTTCATCGTTATCCAGTGCAGCCCTAAGTTTTTCTGGCAGTGTTTTCTGGCCATTGACAAACGTTTGCAGCAAAGACAAATACATCGCAGATTTGCCCAAAACCCGTTTAAGGCCAAGCTCGGTGTTTAAACTCTCAATGTTTGTGGGAACCTCTGCTTCTGCTCCAGTAGCGTTAGTGATTTTAGCGGTGGCTTGAGGCGGTCTTTGTTCAACAGCTCGCGGCGGAATCCATTGCAGCAGTTTATCCCACAGCTGGTCAGGATCAATAGGTTTGGCCAGATGGTCATTCATACCGGCAGCCAGACAACGCTCCCGATCCCCTGCCATGGCGTTGGCGGTCATTGCCACAATCGGCAGATTGCCAAAGCCCGGCAGAGCGCGAATTGCTTGTGTCGATGTAATCCCATCCATCACTGGCATCTGCATATCCATCAATACCAGGT
>CAIQWF010000049.1 GCA_903875455.1 uncultured Pseudomonadota bacterium | reverse complement strand
TTTTTTGAGGGCTTCGTTGTATTCTTTCCAGTTCTTGGTTTGATATTTTTGCACAGAAGGTTGGGTCATAATGCTACTTTAGGGTCTGCTTGTTGTTCCCGAAAGTTTGCTTTATTTGGTCGATTTGTGCAACAAAGCCGATAGTCAACGTAAAAACCCGTTGTGAATGCAAGGTTGCACAAATATCGCATGATGAGCTTAAAGAGCAACTAAAAAAAGAGTTGCCAGAACATGCCGCTGAAATTCTGTTTATGCTGGGTGAGCAAATGGCCAAGCGGCTGCTGACCACCAGTCGCAATTTCCGCGACCTGGCCTTTATGGATACTAAAGGCAGAATTGTCAGAACCTTGCTGGATTTATGCAAACAACCTGATGCCATGACCCACCCGGACGGGATGCAAATTTATGTCAGCCGGCAAGAAATTGGCAAAATTGTCGGTTGTTCCAGAGAGGTCGTTGGCCGGGTTTTAAAAGAGCTGGAAGAAAACAATCTGATTACTGCGCATGGCAAAACCATTGTGGTTTTCGGCACCCGTTGATTTTCTTGTTTCCAACTACTGCTGCTTTTCGCGGATAAAAAACAGCATCACTTTTAGCATCAAGCGATGGCAATCAATCCCAAAATCATCACGGTAACAGCCAACACTGCCATAGATTATGTGCTTAAAGTTAATAACCTGTGTTTAGGCGATAACGTCATTGCTGAAAATACGGTTAAATTTGCTTCAGGTAAAGGGATAAATGTGGCAAAAGCCGTTGCCACCCTGGCTTCTCCGGTTTGGGTATCCGGTTTTGTCGGCTCCAAATCATGGGCTTTTTTCAAAGAACTTAATTCTGAGCTGATAACCACCGATTACACTTTGGTTGAGGGCGAAACCCGTACCAATCTCACCCTGTCCGACAGCTATAAACAACAGGAAACCCACCTCAGAGGCAAAGGTTTTTCTGTGACCGCAACCGATTGTCAAAGTTTAATCAAAAAACTTGCCGCCAGTATTAACGCAAACGACATTGTGGTGATGTCTGGAAGTTTACCGGAAGGGGCGCCGCCTGATTTTTACCAATCTGTGATTGAGATTTGTCGCAGCAAATCCGCGCTGGCATTTTTAGACAGCAGCGGCGAAAGTTTAAGACAGGGAGTCAAAGGCTGTCCTGATTTAATCAAACCCAACAAACAAGAGTTTGAATGGTTAGTCGGCCGCAGTCTGGATGATGAAAATTCGCTGCTGGTTGCTGCCCGCGAAATTGTTGCAACGGGCGTTAAACAGGTTCTGGTTTCCAGAGCAGAACACGGAGCGTTGTTAGTCAGTGATAAATGGGCTTTAGCCGCCTCCGTTGTGTGCAATGACAGCAAAATAGTCAGTCAGGTGGGCTGTGGTGATGCCTTGGTCGCAGGCTTTGCCTTTGCCACCTTGCATGGTTATGAGTTAATCGAAACCCTGAAGCTGGCGGTTGCTTGTGGTGCAGCGAATCTGTTTTCAGCAGAGCCGGGACGATTTGAGCGACGCATACTCGCGCCAATAATCGAAAAAGTGCAGCTGCGGATATTATGATAAAAACTCGGCCACGATTATTCAGTGGTTTTACACTTTCGGCATTTTTGTAGCTTTACTTCAACCCAAACCAGGAGTTTGTCATGTTAGAAATACAGCAATCAGCACCTTTGTTCAGCGCAGAAAATCAGGATCACCAACAAGTGAATTTGTCAGATTACACTGGCAAAAAAAATGTGGTGTTATATTTTTACCCAAAAGATGACACTCCCGGTTGCACCATTGAAGCCAATGATTTTACTAAATTGGCGGCAGATTTTGCCCGATTTGACACGGTAGTGATTGGCGTGAGCAAGGATTCCTGCGAAAGCCACACCGATTTTATAAAAAAATTCGGTCTGAAAGTAGATTTGCTCGCAGATGTATCCGGCGAGTTATGTGAAAGCTATGGGGTCTGGCGGGAACGGGAAAAAGACGGGGTGAAAAAAATGGCGATTCTGCGCTCTACTTTCATCATCAATAAACAGGGAACTTTGGTTGATGTGGAGTATGGTGTAACACCTGACGGCCATGCCGAACAAGTTCTGGAAAAAATCAAAAAACTGTAGTCTCAAAATGTCTTAGTTCATTTCCGCTCAATTTTAATCGGATTGAGCGGATCTTGTGTGGCTATGCTCTGTACATGACAAAAAATAACTCGTTGAAAATGTGACAAAATATTATATTTTTGCGAAACGAAAGATTATGTCCCACTTCAACGAGCTATCAACTATGTTAAACCAACACTTTCGCTGGAACAAGGCGCGGATGGATT
>CAIQWF010000048.1 GCA_903875455.1 uncultured Pseudomonadota bacterium | reverse complement strand
TTGCCATTTGGCATTGGTCTCACTGATTTTAGAATCGAACACTATCCAACGGGCCAACCTAAATCATTTGAAAGTGATTTGGTGATTTATGACCCTGACTTGAAGGCGCCGTTTAAGCACACTATTAGTGTGAACCATCCCTTGATTTACAAGGGCATTGCCATTTATCAATCTGACTTCCAAGACGGTGGATCAACGCTGCAGTTCAGCGCTTGGGATATTTTGGGGAATGAAAGTAAACCAAAATCTATTTCTGGCGCGATATTCAAAAAAGTCCCCTTTGATGAAGCTAATGCTCAGTATCAGTTTGAATTTAATGACTTCCGGAAATTTAATATTCTCAATTTAAGTCCTGATGGAAAAGGTAAGCCACACAATGTAGGTCCAAATGTCACCTTTAAGGTGAGGGACGCTTCAGGACAAGCCAACGAATATGTTAACTATATGCAGCCATTGCAGTTGGATAATAAGTATTATTTTGTTTCGGGCATGCGCTCCTCGCCGCAAGAAGAATTTAAGTATTTAAGAATTCCTGCCGACACTGATTTGCAATTACAGGGTTTTATGCGGCTAAAGTCGGTTTTATTTGATAAATCGTTACATGCGCAAATAGCCCATCGTTTTGCTGTAAAAGCGCTTAATTCGGACGCTGGAAAAGCCGCGACACGAGATAAATTTGAAGCTAGCGTTGTGCAGTTGTTGGGCGTGTTTGCAGATGGTGGATATGCGGCGATTGCCAAAATGATTGAAACATCTGTCCCGCAAGATCAGCGTGAAAAAGCGGCGCAAACTTATATCAAGATTATGACTAGTGCTGCGTTCGAGGCTTATCAAATGGCGCTGGAACGGGCAGGCATCAAATCAGCCCAGGTGGATGAACACACGCAATCATTCTTACAAGATTCGCTGAATGCGATGAGTGATTTATTTTATTATGGTGCGCCAGTTTATTTGGAATTAACCAAGTTTGAGCAACGCGAAGCGAGTGGTTTGCAGTTGACGCGCTCACCAGGCAAGAACTTAGTTTACTTAGGTTCGGTCTTATTGGTGTTAGGTATTTTTGCAATGATTTATATTCGTGAGCGAAGAATGTGGTTGCTTGTGAAACCAAAATCAAAAACCGTTTTGTTCGCGATGTCTGCCAATCGAAAAAATCGTGACTTTGAGATGGAGTTTGAGCGTTACCAGAGTCAACTAAAAAACCTATTGGAAAGTTAATTAAGTCTTAGCTTATTTGCAGGATAACCATGATGAAAACTCAAGAAATAGTCAATTCAAACGACGAGCCTCAAGCATTTTTAAAGCAGCTAAGTATGATGGATTGGCTCTACGCCTTTGCCCTGATGCTAGCGGCAGCTTTTGCATTTTCTAAATACAGCCAATTTATGGATATCTACGAAACGACTTTTTTATTCGGAGCGGGGATCACCTTTAGTTTGTTAGGATGGTTCTGGAAATCAATGCGTTATTTGGTCTTAAGTGTTGCTGTCATTAGCCTATTCTCAATTTCGCTCTATCACGGTGATCTTGAGCGCGCCAACCAGACATTTTTATTGAAATATTTAATTGGTAGTCAGACAGCTATTATGTGGATGAATGTGCTGTTTGTGTT
>CAIQWF010000047.1 GCA_903875455.1 uncultured Pseudomonadota bacterium | reverse complement strand
TCCCTGTCTTGCAGGCCAGTGATGCAAGCTGAAGGCACCAAATCCCCTCACTTCAATCCGCTCCCCTCTAACCAGCGCCACTGTCATTTGTATCAGCATAAGTCTGACGACTTCTGACACATGTTCTAAACACTTACGCTAACTTTAACCAGGTTTTCAACAACATTATACAAATCAATATCTGTTTCTGGTGTATGGATAGAAATGATTAGAGCATAACGGGCTTTTTTATGATACCGCTCTAGTTTCTTGCGGTTTTTCCACCAACCAGCAACAGGATAGACAGCCAACACACCACGTTCTGCCAAATCTGCTGCGGTTCCAGTCCAAGTATCTGAATGTAAAGAACCAAGATGACGACCCGGTTTTGTACCTAATCGCCAATCGGGGTCAGAACCGCCACCGCCATAGCTGCCTTCTTCCCCATCTCGCACCCGTTGGTTAATCCGAGCACGAAACTCATCAGGTCTTTCTGTTGGTCGTTTAACTTCAAAACGCAAACCGTGAGACTCATACTTATAACGTCCACCTGCTCCACGTTCAATAATGCCTGGACTGGGTTCAATGAAATAGGATAGCGTTACACGCATTTCTACAGGTGTTTTTCCCAAACTTACCAAAGCGTCTTTAGGCCAAGGCAGGTCATGCAGGTGCATTTCACGCATTTTTGGCTCGCCTTCGTCGTCTTCTCGTATAAAAGGTTGTAATTCATCTTGAACAATAAGCGTTAATGAATTGGACACACTCCACAAAGCGCGTTCGAGTTTAGGAACGCCAAAACCACAATGGCGTATTAGGCGTTGATAATCATCTTTTCGTTGGCGTGGGTCGAGGAAGTCTTTTTTCATTTGTTCTGTCCATTCCGCTGAATGCACAATCAATGCCCGCACCGTTTCAGGCCAAAGACTAGGATAGTGAGCCATTAATTGTGCAGCCATACGCGAACAGAGAGCGGTTGCAGCACTGGTGGCATTAGTCGTCGTCAATAAGCGATTACTTAAATCATGTGATGTGGTCAACAAGCTAAGGCTGTGCATTTTTACCGAGCCAATAGCATCTTTTGCTACATTGCCACCTTCAAAAACTACGTCTGGTTTTAAAGGCCAAGATTTTTGCCAAGTTAGCGATGTAGTGCTGAAAGGACTTAAACCACCAGAAGGTGCAACCGCTTCATAACCTTGGGTATCCATTTCAGTAAGACGGACTTTTTCGGTATAAGCCCCTACCGTTAGCACATTCCATGCCTGTGCCGGGTCATGAATACCATCTGTACTATTGCTTTCTGGATAAGTATTCCAAGCATGGATGTCATCAATATTGCCAGCGGATACAATCATCAAACGCGGCGTAAGTCCTTCGCCACCAATGTCACAAGCTAAACTATCCAGTGTTGCCGACCACGCAGAAGGCTTGCCTCTATCGCGGCTGTCTTTAGCAGTAACCGCCATACTAAAAACTCGTTGCCTATAGGGTTCCCTAATTTCAGGTTGTGCTACCGCGTCCATAGTAAGATTGCCATGATGACGACCAACATTATCGCCATCTTGAGGTAAAAGCTTTACTGATTCGAGGCGATGTGTCAGATTGATAGAATCGGCGGTTTCCAAACAATGCGTTAAATCACCCCACAAGCTTAAACCTGCCATTTCTGTACCATGTCCGTTTTGGTCAGCAACACCCCAAACAGGTTCAATAGTATGCAAGTCAACACTGTTTAAGCTTTGCTCCAATAATGGATGTCCAACATTAACACCCGTGTCGAGAACGCAAACATAAGGAGAATCTTCGGAAGGCCAATGGCTACGTTTGAGTAAATCATCAATCCATTCACGTTGTTCAGATGGATTGAGCGAGTCGAAAAATTCTGCTGTTTCTTTAGCGCGTTTAAGTTCTGCAATGCTGTTAAGTAGCATAACTGACTGCTGTATTTGCTGTTGTGTGCCATACATAAGCAATACACTACGCTCAGGAAAATGCAGTTCGTCAGGTGAAAGCCGGAAACCAATTTTTCCAGCAATTGAACGAAATCTATGGTTAGTTGTCTCTCTGTTTTCCAATATGGGCAGCCAAACTTCCCACCAGATAGCTTCTTGATCTGAGCTAGGCAATGCTGATGAGTCATCTGTCCACAACTCGTTGAAAGCGGCAGCGCGAATATCACTGATAGTGTTTATCAGTGCTTTATGGTCAAGAGCTTGACCATTTTGGCCTTTACGTTCTGCAATATATTCCTGAATTTTCCGCTCAAAAATATCCAACTTACCATCGGGTACAAATACAGTAGCATAAGTATAAGTCCCATCGTGACGCACATTTAATAATTCAATGCCTGCTCTAACATCAGAAAGGCTTTGTATTGCCAACTCTATATCTGGCAAACTAGAAAACTGAATTTGCAATCCAAGACCAGAGGTCATTCCTGCTTGTTGCTGTTGATTTTTGGCAGCTTGAGCGATAGGTTTAAGTGTTGATAGTTTGTTTAGTAAGCCTTGTCCATGTGCATTGCGATCAGAAGGTTCAGGAGGAGAGGTAGTTGTAATTGCTTGTCTAATACTTTGATATTCTTCTGTTGTTGATGTATTAGTAAGAACAAAATGAGGACGGCGATTAGTTTGACTCATAAAATAAAATCAGAATTAAGATTCTAAATTAAAAATTTGATGTTGTTTCATTGCCTGTCTTTCTTCCAGCATCTTTTTTAAGTCAGTGTTTGTTAGACTGTCTCGGTCATGAATAACAGCATCTTTAATAGCATCCTGAACAGCACGAGTCAGTTCTGCATGGCTTAATCCTTCAGCAATTTGGGCTAAATTATTCCATGCTGGTTTGGTAATTTTAAAACTGGACAGTTTGAATTTTAAAACGTCGATAATCTGGGGAGAAGTTGGCAATCCATATTCAATGACATCATCAAAACGTCTAAACAAAGCATAATCTAATGCTTGAGGATGGTTAGTTGCGGCAATAATCACACTGTTGGACTCATCCCGTTCAAGCATTTGCAAAAAACTATTAAGCACTCGACGAATTTCACCGACATCATTAACAAAGCCACGTTGTGCACCAAGCGCATCAAACTCGTCAAAAAAATACACGCCACGCACTGAACTAATTGCATCAAAAATTTGCCGTAGTTTGGCAGCGGTTTCGCCCATAAATTTAGTGATTAGCGCATCTAACCGAACCACAAACAACGGAACGCCGAGTTCGCCAGCCAACACCGAAGCGGTAAGCGTTTTACCTGTACCTGGCTTACCTACCAAAAGGATTTTACGACGTGGCGTTAAACCATGTGCCGTAATTTTGGAAAAATGTCGTTGTTCTTTAATAAGTCTTTGCAAGTGCTGCTCAGTCGTTTTTTCCAAAACCATTTCGCTTAAACGTGCTTTTGGGTAAGAAGCGTCAAGTAAACCAGCCATTTCACCACGAGGCTGAATAATTGGAGTAGCACGCTTGCCATTTGTACTGGGTACAGATTGAGCTTTTGCTGAATCAATAAGTGCTCGCAATTCTTCGGCTAATTTGCCATGCCCCAACTTTGCTTCATGTGCCGCCATTTGCATAGCAACAGCATAAAAATGCCCATCGTCACCATCAATGTGCGATTTAAGTAGGGCTTTGAGTTGGTCTGCACTAGCCATTATTAACTTAGGTGTCCTGTATTTTTAAGAATAAATAACATAAATCTAGGATACTCTAACAGGCTAGTATCGTCAAAAACAGTGAATAATTAGGAATACAATCTTGTAGGCATTCATCTATGGACAAAACTTTCTTCCTTGACCTTGTTGGGTTAATAGCAAACTATCAACATCTGTAGTAGTGTAAAAGAGCGTCGAAAAGTTACCAGTAAAAAGCGTCCAAATTTTTCCACATGCTTAGTGGGATATTTTGCTCTAACTTCTGATTATTCAGTAACTAGTCCGAAAAAGATTATTTTGGGCGTGGAAAATATTCAACGCTCTTTTCTGCAAAAAATTGGAAAGTTTTGCACGCTGTTTAACACATCACTATGAGCTACCCTAAAATGTTTGCCCATAAAACATAGTTAACCATAATTTATATATTGCTATAGGAATATATTTTTATATTTGTAAAATAATATAGCTTTATAAAAATAATATCCCTTTGTCAGTAAAACTACAAATCTCCAAAATTCTGCTCTAATAACTGGCCATGTTCTTTCAGCCAAACTTTAGCTTTTTCATACTCAGGAGCGTTGATCTTTACAATTCGCCAAAAGTATTGGCTATGATTACTTTCAATCAGATGGGCTAATTCATGCACAATAATATAATCAATCACAAACATTGGAGCCTTGATTAATCGCCAGTTAAAAATCAAATTATCGTTAGGAGTACAAGACCCCCAGCGATATTTCAGTTCTGCTATTTTTACTGCGTTATATCTCAAGCCCAAGTTTTTAGCATGTAACTCAACACGAGGGCTAATTTTCTGCTTGGCCTTAGCCATGTACCAAGTTTTAAATAACTCATTTGCTTGAGTATGATTGGTCTTATGAATAATAAACTTCTGCTTAAAACTGATGCTTTCAATTTCAGCTTCAAAAACTTGCAATCGGTAGTTTCTACCCAAATAAAGCATAGACTCGCCTGATACCAGCTCTTTACCTGGTGGGTGGATTTCATCAGCATATTTTTGTACATGATGTGTTTTTTCATACAGCCAAAGCTTCTTATTTTCCAAAACTGCCTGAATTTGCTGTTCTGAGAAGCCTAACGGGGCGCGAACCACAATCGAACGATCCCGTTCTACCGTAATCCCCAATTTTTTCCGTTTGGAATAAATAATTTGATAATTCAGTTTCATGTTAGACGGCTGATAAAATCACATCATTGTATTTATAAGCCAGCTCCATCATCTCAGAGATAATTTGCTTCCTGTTTACCACTATACCCGGCAAGTCTGAAAAACGCTCCGCAAGCAGCACAGCTTGTAACTCTGAACGTAATTTGTTCTGTGCAGGCACTGCATTCCAAAAACCTACCAACTTAATTTCACATTCTATGCTATTGAAAATCTGTTGGGTTAAATCGACTAATAAACTCACCTGCTCTTCTGTTAATATTTGCTCCTGAAAAAACTGCTTTTTCAGTTGCTTAAAAAATGGCAGTTGCTTTTTACGGTGCAAGCCATAAGTTGGCTCTTGTCCTGCATTTTTTATTTTTTGCCTAAGCTTTTCCAGTTCTCGATAAATCTTGTCCCAGTTACCTGCATACTCTTTTAAAATTTGCTCCAGTTCAGCGGCAAAAGAAACGTTATCGCCTTCATCAACACTCACTTCCAGGTGATGCCTAATAGCATGTTCTACTTCTGCAGCTTTGGTTTTACTGCGTTTGCGCTTGTTGTTTTCTTTTTCAAAATTGGCATCTAAGATTGAAATAGGCTCAACTTTTTGCTCTATACCTTTTGAGGTTAAATAAACATCCGTAATGCCTCTTAACTTTTCTGGAATGCCTTTCATGCTCAAACGTTTGTCCCGAAAATGTTGCCATGCCTTGATGTTGATTGTGACTAACTTGTTATAATCAGCTAGATAATTTAAAGTTTCTTTATGCGGATACAGATTATTCAAGGTACGAGTAAGGTCTTTAAATAACAAAATGAATTTAAAGCGTATTTCTTCATCTTCAAATAAATCATAAAACGCATCGTAATCTTCCCAATCTAACAAACCATATTGTTTGAATAATTTTTTAAGTTCCCTTAAATAATGCTCTAAAGACCGTAATTCATCATCAATCGAACCAATACTCTCTTCAACTTCTTTTTGTTCTTTTTCTTCATAAACTTCTAAAGCTTTTTTCAGGTGATGACCTATCCCTACATAATCAACGACAAAACCTTTATCTTTGCTGGCACTGCCTACCCGATTAACCCTGGCAATCGCTTGTAACAAGTTATGCGCAACGATGACTTTATCTAAATACATCACTTGCTCAATCGGTGCATCAAAACCGGTTAGCAGCATATTATTGACAATCAAAATCCCTATATCACCATTAATGCCTTCGTCTTCACTCTCAAAACTGAGTTTAAAACTTTTGATAGCTGTTTTATGGTTTCTGCTATCGGTATAGGCTTTTATATGCTTTTTATCGTTATGGTTGCCGGAAATCACCACCGCCGTTTTTAGTTTTTTTAATCTATCTAAATTCAGATTATTGGGATTGTCTTGCTCCAGTTTTTCTAAAGCTGTTTTCAGTTGATTATCAATATGCGTTTTATAGCGCACTGCAGCCTCGCGTGAGGTGGCAACGACTTGGGCTTTAAACCCGGCACTAAAAACATGAGTCAAATAATGCTTTACCATATCTTCAGCTTTGGCTTTTATGGTACTTTCGGCTTCCAAATAGGCATCACGCGAACCATAGCCCAATATTTTCAAGCGTTCATTTAGATTGTAATCACTGAACACATCGGCAAAAGCTTTATCCATCTTTGCTTTTTTATCGTCTTTGATTTCTGCGTTATGGGTTCGACCTTCATAAATGATTTGCAGCGTTACCCCGTCAGCAATCGCCTGTTTCATGGTGTATTTATCAATATACGCACCGAACAGTTTTTCAGTTTTATCTATTGGTGTGCCGGTGTAGCCGATCCGCGAGGCATTGGGAATAGCCTTATCCAGATTCGCGCCTAATTTGCTGTATTGCGAACGATGGGCTTCATCAGTCATCACCAAAATATGCGGACTGGTATTCAGTTCAGGAAAAATGGTGTCTAAATCACTATCCTGGAATTTATGAATCATTGCCATCACTAAATCGGATGAATCAGAGCGCAATAATTCTTTCAGACTTTTGACGCTATCAGCCACTTTCACCGTAAAGCCAATGTGTTGACTGGTTTCTGCCAGTTGCTCCTCTAACTGGGTTCTGTCTGTAACAAACACAATTTTCCATTGCATCAGCTTAGGATGGCGATACATTTCCCTGACCATAAACATCATGGTTAAAGATTTGCCTGAACCTTGGGTATGCCAAATAATGCCGCTGCGCTCAAATGGATTTTTGCCATTTAACAGTCGCTTAACGGCCAATTTTACCGCCCGAAATTGTTGATAACGCCCGACAACTTTAATCATTTTGCCTTTGTCATCGCTGGAAAACAGGGTAAAAGTGCGGATAATATCGAGCAGGTTTTGTTTGTCTAACATGCCTGCCACTAGCCGCTGTTGCCGATTCGGTGAGGATTGCCCGTGTTCAAGGTCGTTTAAGGTGCGTGGATAAGGGTCTGACCAGCGATAAAAATGCTTTTCTGAATGAGTGGTGATGGTGCCGAACTTGGCCTCATTGCGTTCAGTAACAATTAAAAACTGATTAAAATGAAACAATGCCGGACAGCCTTCGCCACTCGCACCACGTTGTTCACTGTAGCGCATGAGCTGGTCTATGGCTTCAGGGATGGGGTCTTGCGCTTTAGGCGATTTACATTCAACCACTACGACCGGCAAGCCGTTTAGAAACAGCACAATATCAGGATAAATGTGTCTTTCTGTGCCGGGAATTCTGAGCTTGAGTTGGGAAATCGCAATAAAGGAATTGTTTTCAAGCTGTTCAAAATCAATAATTTTAACGGTTGGGCTGTTTTCGTTGGTTTGACGGTTTTTGGCAACGTGGGTATTGTCCAATAATAAATTCAGCAGGGCTTGATTGGTTTCCAGTAATTTACTGGCTGATTTGAGATTGAGTTTACTGATGACTTCTTCGATTTGATCCGCTTCCAGCCAGGGATTGATTTTTAGTAAGGATTCACGCAATACCGGCAATAACAGCACTTCGTTAAAATCGCTGCGATAACTTTCTTGCGGTTGTTGTCCGCCTTCTGAATCCATTTTTAGGCGAATCACCTGCCAACCCAAACCTTTCAACTGCTGTAAAAACGGCTCTTCTACATATTCGCTTTCGTGCTGTTTCAGGTATTCCAGGCTTTTATTGGACATGCTTTTTATCCTTGGATTAAGCTAACGAAAATTAATTTAGATTGATTTAGATTGATATATTTTTTTTAAAACAGTGACTTATAACTTTCTTCAATCTAAAAAGGCCTGTTATCAATCTAAATTTTTTACCCATTTTGCATTTTTTCCGCGTGAACCAATATTGCGAATGGTGTTGTCAGTCTTAGACATTTCTTGTAGCAAGTTTTTGATTTTATGAATTTTTTGCTCTTCGGTTAATACGTCTGGCATCTTAACAAGCAACAATTCTTCAATCTGTTTAGAGTTGGCTTGTGAAAACTTATTCAGATATTCCAACACTAATTTTTTATAGTGCGTTTTATCAAATTCCAGGTTACGGATATAAGCGGCTTGAGTACCTGTTATCTCAGCAATTTTTGCAGTGAC
>CAIQWF010000046.1 GCA_903875455.1 uncultured Pseudomonadota bacterium | reverse complement strand
GGCATTGAAAAACTTGCCACCTTGCGAACTTTTTTAAACGAAATGGGATTGCATTTGGGCGGCGGTGATCAACCAACGCCGCTGGATTTCATGCAGGTAATTAATGTCAGTCAAAACAGGGCAGATGTACATTTAATCCATACCGTACTACTGCGGTCGATGTCCCAAGCGGTTTACAGCCCGGATAACAAAGGCCATTTTGGTCTGGCCTTGGAAGCTTACACTCATTTTACTTCGCCGATTCGCCGATATCCTGATTTGCTGGTTCATCGGGCAATAAAACATTGTCTGGCTAAGAAAACACCGGAAACCTTTATCTACGGCTTTCCTGATATGGTGTTGTTGGGCGAGCATTGCTCAGCCAATGAACGCCGTGCAGACGAGGCAACCCGCGATGTGGTCAGCTGGTTGAAATGCGAATACATGATGGATAAACTCGGTGAAGAGTTTGTCGGCATTATTTCTGCGGTGACCGGATTTGGTTTTTTTGTTGAATTAACCGATATTTATGTGGAAGGATTGGTTCACATTTCCAGTTTGCCACAGGATTATTTTCATTTTGATGCCACAGCCCATCAATTGAAAGGTGAGCGAACAGGAATTTGTTATCGCTTGGGTGATAGCGTAAAAGTAAAAGTCGCCAGAGTGGATTTGGATGAAAAGAAAATCGATTTTGATTTATTGCAAACTGCCAAAGTGAAAAAAGCCTCTGCACCGGTTTCAGCATCTAAAAAAACACGCAAAAAACGTCATAAAAAATGAATTTAAGTAAACTATTTGGAGTTCACGCTGTACAAGCCGCCCTAGATTATTCACCTGAAAAATTTATCCAGGTTTGGCTGGATAATCAACGGCAAGATGCGCGGTTAAAAGAGCTGCAAAATCAGCTTGAGTCTTTAAATATCAAGACCGAACTAGCGGATAAAAAAAAGCTGGACAAGTTCGCCAATGGCAAAAATCATCAAGGAATTGTCGCTGAGGTTGAACTGCCCAGTGTGCATTCGGAAGAACAATTAAAGCATAGAATCAAGACTTTAACCGAAACCCCGTTTTTTCTGGTGCTGGATCATGTGCAAGACCCGCATAACTTGGGGGCGTGCCTGCGTACTGCCGATGGCGCCGGAGTACATGGAATTATTATTACCAAAGACAATGCCACAGGAATTACCCCAACTGTGTGCAAAGTTGCCAGTGGTGCCGCAGAAACTGTGCCTGTTTATCAGGTTACCAATTTAGTGCGCACCTTGCGCTGGATGAAAGAGCAGAATATATGGATAATAGGCTCCACAGGCGAGGCAAACCAATCTATTTTTAACACCGATTTAAAGAATATGCCTTTGGCTTTGGTAATGGGTGCCGAAGGCACGGGAATGCGACATTTGACGCAGCAGCACTGCGATTTATTGGTGAAAATTCCGATGTATGGACAAGTGGAAAGCCTCAATGTTTCGGTTGCCGCAGCCGTTATGATTTATGAAGTATTAAGACAAAAAGGGGAATGATGATGGGTATTCTGGATCAATTGAGAAATGAGGCGACCCTCAAGCAGGAAAGTGAATTTGCTGCCGCTAATACTCAGCAACAATTAGAAAATGAATATCAAACTCGAATTTTGCCGAAAATGCAACAGGTCTATCTTTTTTTAAAAGAAATCGTTGAATATTTGAGCTATCTTGAAAAAGCGGTTGAAATTACCGATTATTGTCAACGCTATCCGCAAATGGGAACTTTGTCGCAAACCGACTATAAAATCAACACCGATGGCTATGGAGGGCTGGCGGATTTTAATCGGATTATGCAGGTAAATGTGCTTTTTAACTGCGTGGGGCGCGGGGATTTTTCTTATGAGATAGAAGGACGGACTCGAATTGAACAAGAAATTGCTTTTTTAAACTCAAAAAATGTGCAGTTAAAATGGAACCAGTTTATTAACAGCCGTGGCGTTGAAGCTGCAACTTTTAGTATTACCCGTAAAATACCGGTGCGGTTCAGGTTTGAAGTTGATTACAATAATTCGAAAATAAAATTATTAATTCACAATCACGAAAATTTTAATGTTTATAAAAAAACTTTTGAACCTGAAGATGTTAATGAAGCTTTATTAGACGAAGTGAGCCGTTTTATGCTCAGGCAAGACAGTGATTTTATCCGCCTGGATATTACCAGTCAGGATAAATTGCGGATTCAAAAGAAAGCCGAAGAAGAACAGCAACAGCTTGCCAAATGGCTGGAAGAAGTAAAAATCGAAGAAGCGAAAGAGAAAGAAAAAGAAGAGCGGGCCAAAGCAGGTCTAACCGAGAAGTTAGGCGAAAGCATACTTTTTAGCCGAATTAAGTCTCTTACCAAGAAAAAAAAATAAGCCGTTACCGCTGTACTGGATTTTAGCTTTTTCAAAGCTGCAAAAGATACTCGTTTGCCTTTTGGGAGAATCATCATGGGGCAAGAAGTTCATTCTCAAATTTACCAAGCCGCCGATTTTGAACGTTTTCAACAGCAATTAGCAATCGAAACCAGGCTATTGCAAAAGTTGATAATGCAAAAAGCCTGTTCTGAACGCAGCCCTGTTGCTGGGTTTGAGATTGAGGCCTGGCTGCTGGATAAGGCCATGCGCCCTGCACCTTGCAATGAAGCGTATCTGAGTTCATTCAATAATCCGTTAGCAACTGCGGAACTGGCAAAATTTAATGTTGAACTGAATGTCGAGCCTGCTTTTCTGGTAGAAAATGTTTTTACCTGTCTGAATCAGAGGTTATTTAAAACCTGGCAACAAGCTGAGCAACATGCAGAAAATATGCAGCTGCATTTGCTGATGATTGGTACGCTACCAACCTTGCAGCAGGATGATTTTCATCTGGGCAATATGTCCAACATGAACCGCTATCGCGCCCTGAATGAACAGGCTCTGAAAAATCGCAATAAGCCAATCCACCTCGATATTCAAGGCCACGAACATCTGAAAATTGACCATCATGATGTGATGCTGGAAGCGGCAACGACTTCGTTCCAGCTGCATTTGCAAAGCCCTTTAAGCCAGGCAACACATTATTATAATGCCTCAATTCTGGCCTCTGCGCCAATGGTCGCTTTATGCGCCAATGCCCCGTTTGTATTTGGCAGGGATTTATGGCACGAATCTCGCGTTCCGATGTTTGAACAAGCAATTGGCTTGGGTGGGCTTGGCGGTGCCGCACAAGGTCCTTTATGGCGAGTTAGCTTTGGCTCTGACTTTGCCCGTCATTCCATTTTTGAATGTTTTACCGAAAACCACGAACATTTTCCGGTGTTATTGCCGGAATATTTCAATACTGAACCAGAAGCTTTTCAGCATTTGCGTTTGCATAACGGCACAATCTGGCGGTGGAACAGACCCTTAATCGGTTTTGATGAAGATGGCACTCCGCATATTCGAATTGAGCACCGCACACCATCAGCAGGCCCTACAGTAATTGACACCCTTGCTAATGCGGCTTTTTTCTATGGCCTATGCCAAAATCTGAGTGAAGAATTGCAAAATAGCGGCTTTTTGCTATCTTTTTCGCAGGCGAAGGATAATTTTTATCAGGCAGCCCGACATGGTTTGGAAGCTCATACCGTTTGGCTACACAACTCAAAACAGCGTTTATTAAGTCTGCTAAAAAATGAGTTGTTAGAGCGTGCTGCATTAGGGCTCGAGTCGCTGCATATCGTTCAGGCCGATATTGATTTCTATCTGGAAATTATTCGCCAACGCCTTGCCCATAGTCAAAATGGCAGTACCTGGCAACGGCGGTTTATGCAAAAATATCCCGGCGAATTTGTCGCTATGACCCGTTGTTATTTAGCTAATCAACGCCTTAACCATCCGGTTGGCGAATGGAATATTCCTTGAAAAACACCAATAATACTCTACTACAGTTCAATCAGTTACCGGAAGGATTGCTGGATATTTCGGTCGAAAATCTGCATCAGCTTATTCCTGAACCTACATTATTTCATCTGTCTGGCCGACGTGAGAAACCGTTATTTATTTCGGTGTTGTTGCATGGCAATGAACCAACCGGTTTTTTGGCTTTACAACGTTTGTTGCAAAAATATCATCAACAGACTTTGCCGCGTTCCCTTAGCCTCTTTTTCGGCAATACTCAGGCAGCGCGTTTGAACTTACGCCGTCTCGATGGTCAACCTGATTTCAATCGGGTGTGGCCGGGCACAACAGCAGATGATTGTTCTGAGCGGCAGTGGGCAACAGAAATTGTAAACGTAATGTGTGAGCGTGGGGTGTTTGCCAGTGTTGATGTGCATAACAATACCGGTTTGAACCCGCACTATGCCTGCTTGACTAAACTGGACAATGACTTTTTACAACTAGGAGCGTTATTTGGGCGACTATTGGTATATTTCACCCATCCCAAAGGCACACAATCTGCCGCGTTTGCCGAATTTTGTCCAGCAGTAACCTTGGAATGTGGTCGTCCAGGACAGCAGCACGGCACCGAACATGCGTTTGAGTTTCTCGACAGCTGTTTGCATTTAGTAGAATTACCCACTCATGCTATCGCTAAACATGACGTTGATATTTATCATACGGTAGCTCAGGTTAAAGTTGTTGATGAAATAAGCTTCAGTTTCAGCGATGAAAGAGCTGATTTGCATTTGGACAATGACCTGGAGCGGATGAATTTTACTGAAATTGCAGCAGGCACAAGCTTTGGAAAAATAAATTCTCCAAGCATACCAGTGATTGCAAGAAATAATCGTGGCGATGATGTTACTGAGAATTTTTTCAAAAACGATGAACAGCAGCTACTCATTACTCGTGCTACTATGCCATCTATGCTGACTTTAGATGAGAGGGTTATTCGGCAGGACTGTTTGTGTTATTTGATGGAGCGAATTCAGTTATAACTGTCGCTCGTAAAAAACTTCAATCGCTAAGAAAACAGAAAATATTATTTAAAAAGTGGGGTGAACGACGGGGATCGAACCCGCGACAACAGGAATCACAATCCTGTACTCTACCAACTGAGCTACGCTCACCATAATAAATGGTGCAAGGAGAAACAATGAAGTGGTACGCTTGGCAGGACTCGAACCTGCTACCCTCGGCTTAGAAGGCCGATGCTCTATCCAGATGAGCTACAAGCGCGTAGTTTGGTCGGGGAAGAGGGATTCGAACCCCCGACATCCTGCTCCCAAAGCAGGCGCGCTACCAGACTGCGCTATACCCCGACTGACCTTCTTAAGTGATTCTTTCAATGAAATCCCTGAAAGAGATTGCTATGATATAGGTATTTACAATTTCTGTCAATCATTTTTCAACAACCAAAGTTTTGTTTATTTGACTGTCTCAGATACTCTTTTAAAAACAATTCTTTACCCATTGAGTTGTTTTTCAATTCACTGTCAATGCTTGCCGGTTGGTTTTTAAAGTTCAAACGTATAATATCCCTCATCATTCCAGCCTAGAATGTTAATAGCTTGTTTTTTCCACTCGCTTAACACAAAACGCTGTGCAGGTTGATTATCGATAGTGAAATTATGAATTGCCGGTCTATGGGTGTGGCCGTGAATTAGGTATCGAGTCTGATATTGTCGCATCACTTTTTCTACGGTCTCCTGATTAACATCCATGATTTCAGCAGATTTGCCTTTTTTATGAAAAAAACTGCGGAAGCGATACCAACGCGCCACTAATAAGCGTAACAACAATGGTTTGGATAAAACCTGTTGCTGCCATTCTAAAGTATGCGATTTTTCCCGAAATGCTTGATAAGGCAGATCATCTGTACAGAGCAAGTCTCCATGGGTAAGCAAGGTTTTAACACCATTTAACTCAATTACGGCATAATCACCTAATAAGTTGACTCCTGTCTCCCTGCAAAATCTGTTACCTAATAAAAAATCTCGATTCCCGGATTGTAAAAAAACCTGGGTACCGTCGTCGGTAAGTTGTTTAAGGTGTTTTTTCAGTTTCTTAATTGGCGGGCTAAAATCGTCATCGCCCACCCAAACATCAAATAGATCACCCAATATATAAAGAGCTTTAGCATTTATGGCGTGATGTTGCAGGAAATAGAGAAATTTGCGGGTAATCTCAGGCTTTTCTAAAGCGAGATGCAAATCAGAGATGAAAAATATTTCAGTTTTCAATACTTTGAATTATTAATAGTTTGCTGTTTGCCAATAGCATACAGCATAAAAAATTGTGGTAGTCCTACAACGAGAGTGATAGATATACCGTTTACCCTGAGCTTGTCAAAGGGTGAATCGCAAGCCGCTCATAGTTCAACAAGCTCTCAACAAATCTAATTTACTCCAGTTCCAATGCATAAATACAATTCCACCTCGTTTTTAGCACGAGATAATATCCAACACTACGAAGCAAATTCATAACTTGTGGCACATGGACAATCTCGGCACAGATAAAGCGAGGCCACAAATTTTTAGGTGCTTCAGAAAAAAAGCTAGTTAAAACTATTTCCTCAAACCCTTCAATATCCATTTTTATTATATCAATTTTTTCAATACCGAATTCAGCGACGATAGAGGCTAGAGGCTTTGTTGCCACCATAATGTTTCTTTTACGATCACTTGCGGTCAAGGCAAAGCTATCGCCACCACGGTTTCCCTCATCATTGCAATACAGGGGAAGTTCACCAATCTTGTCAGACACACCAATATGTGATGGTCAAGTACAACCGGACACTTTTTAAACCACTTTGCTATAAAATTCCCGTTCAAAAATAACAGGCGATTGATAACCCAATTTTGAATGCGCTCGCTTGCCATTATAAAAAGCCAAATAATCAATGACACTCAACTTTGCCTGCTCT
>CAIQWF010000045.1 GCA_903875455.1 uncultured Pseudomonadota bacterium | reverse complement strand
GTTTTTTGCCAAAGAGCAACGCGATTTTTTTCAAAACCTGCATGTCGGCACGCTTGATACTGTGACTGGCAGTCTGATTATACTCAGCATTCCTGAAACACTCTCAAGGCTTAGTTTGATGATTGCCACTTTTCTGATTGTGCGCGGCATGGTCAGAATCATTCTGGTGTATGCGCTACGCCTGCCGCAGTTGTTGTTTACGTCATTCACAGGATTTGTATCGATTGCCACAGGCATCATGCTTTGGCTGGAATGGCCGACAGCTGAAGGCTGGTTTTTGTCTTTATGCTTGAGTGTCGAAATCGCTTTTCGCGGTTGGGCAATGGCCATGTTCGGGCTATGGCTTAAGAAAAATCAGCGATAATTCCAAACCATGCGATTAATAAATTTCAGAAGAGAGTAAGTCATCAACATAATCCTTTGCCGGATAATGAAAATGCACTGGGCCGTCAGCCGCACCTTTCATAAACTGCTGCACCCATTCCGAAGGCGAGTTTTCAATTTCCTCAGGCGTGCCCTCCCCGACTATTTTGCCTTGCGACAACACATAAATATAATCAGCAATCGCCGCCGTTTCCTGCACATCATGCGACACAATAATACTAGTTAGCCCCAGAGTAGTATTCAGGTTTTTGATAAGCTGCACCAACGCCCCCATTGAAATCGGGTCTTGGCCGGTAAAAGGTTCATCATACATAATCATTTTCGGATCTAAGGCAATCGCCCGTGCCAACGCCACCCGCCGCGCCATGCCACCGGAAAGCTCATTCGGCATTAACTCTTTCGCGCCCCGCAACCCCACGGCATGAAGCTTCATTAAAACCAGAGTACGAATCATCGATTCGCCCAGTTTAGTATGTTCGCGCAATGGAAACGCCACGTTGTCATAAACATTCATATCGGTGAGCAAGGCCCCGCTTTGAAACAACATGCCCATTTGTTTACGCAGGTTATACAACTCCGCCCGGCGCAAACTGTGGACATTTTGCTGCTCAACCAGAATTTGCCCTTTGTCAGGATAAAGCTGCCCGCCGATCAGTTTTAATAAAGTGGTTTTGCCAGTGCCGCTCGGCCCCATAATCGCAGTAATTTTGCCGCGCTGGATATTCAAGGAAATATTGTCAAAGATAGGACGTTCGCCACGCGAAAAAGTCAGGTTTTGCACCGAAACCAGATTGTTATCAGAACTCACACGCATCAGAAGAGTAAAATTTAAAATAGCTATTCTCCATGACGAATCCTGCTTAAGTCAAACTATTGTCATCGCAGGTCGCGACACAAAGCTTGTAACCATGTCATAATAACCCGGTCATAATAATCACTTTCAAGTCACAGTATGCTTATTAACACTCTCACCCTTATTGCCGGTTTGATTGCGTTATTTTTTTCTGCCAACAAATTTGTCACAGGTTCTGCCTCGATTGCCAGAAACTTCAATTTGTCCCCACTCTTTATTGGCCTAACCATCGTAGGATTTGGAACTTCAATGCCCGAAATTCTGATTTCCGGCTTTGCTTCTTTTGGCCGTAATCCAGATATCGCAATTGGAAACGCTTTGGGTGCGAATATTGCCAATATCGGTTTAGTATTAGCTTGTACTGCTTTGGTTAAACCGCTGGTTTTTGACTCAGGAGTATTAAAACGCGAACTGCCGATTCTGATGGCCATCAGTTCAATGTGCTACTTTGTCGCTTTTGATGGCTTGGGAGTTGGCGATAGTCTGTTAATGCTGCTTATTCTGGCGATTTTTTTCTTCTGGCTGAGCTACACTGCAAAACAGGAAGAGTTTGAGGGAGCATACGAAAAAGAATTAAAAACCGCGTTACCCGACACGGTAACCACCAAAAAAGCCTGGATTTATTTTGGCGCAGGTTTGACCGGGTTATTGGTTGCTTCCAAGTTAGTGGTGTGGGCGGCAGTGAATGTAGCGCATCTTGCCGGAGTCAGTGAGTTGATCATTGGTTTAACTGTGGTTGGATTGGGAACCAGTTTGCCCGAGCTGGCAGCGTCAATCAGCAGCGTATTAAAAAAAGAAGATGACTTGGCGGTTGGCAATATCGTTGGTGCAAACATTTATAATTTATTAGCAGTCTATTCGTTGCCAGGCTTAATTGCGCCAGGCGCGGTTCCAGCCGGGATGTTAATGCGGGATTTTCCGGTAATGCTGGGGATGACTGCGGTGTTGTTCTTTTTAGGTAAAGGGATTGACAATCGGCCGGGCATTATTAATCGCTGGGAAGCGGCAATTTTGCTGGTGTCATACAGCAGTTATCTATGGTTTATTTATCAAACTGTCACCGCGATTCATCTTAGTGAAGTTACTGCAACGCTGTAAGGCGCCTCAAGGATGAAGATACAGGAACATGACATCCGCGAGTTAGGACTAGCGGTAATAAAACTGGAAACCGAAGCCATTACCGCGCTGGCCGAGCAGATTAATGAAAACTTTGTCACCGCCTGCAAACTGATGATGCAATGCAAAGGCCGGGTGGTGGTGATGGGCATGGGAAAATCAGGGCATATCGGCGGCAAAATTGCTGCAACTTTGGCAAGCACCGGAACCCCAGCTTTTTTTGTCCATCCCGGCGAAGCCAGTCACGGCGACTTGGGGATGATTACCCCGCAGGATGTGGTTCTGGCCTTATCCAATTCCGGCGAAACCAACGAAGTTTTGCTGATTTTGCCGATTATCAAACGCTTAGGTGTGCCGCTGATTGCGATGACCGGCAATCCAACTTCTACATTAGCTAAATTCTCTACTGTCCATATCAATGTCGCCGTAAAACAGGAGGCCTGTCCGCTCGGATTAGCCCCCACTTCCAGCACCACCGCCGCTTTGGTAATGGGTGATGCGCTGGCGGTTTCGCTATTGCAGGCCAAAGGTTTTACCCGCGATGATTTTGCCTTATCGCATCCGGGCGGCAGTTTGGGTAAACGCCTGTTATTGCTGGTGAGTGATGTAATGCACACCGGAGCAGATATTCCCTCAGTCACTGAAACCACTTTGATGGATAGCGTGTTGCTGGAAATGACCGAAAAAAAATTAGGCATGACGGCGGTGGTTAATTCGGATAATCAGGTGGTGGGAATTTTTACCGATGGCGATTTGCGTCGCATGTTGCGCAAAAATCTGGATTTGCATAGTACCAAAATTACCCAGGTGATGACGGCAAACTGCACCGTGATTCGTGAACATATTCTGGCGGCTGAGGCCATGCAAATTATGGAGAAAAAAAATATTAACGCCTTGCTGGTGGTTGACGAACAGCAACATTTGATGGGTGCGCTAAATATGCACGATTTGATTCATTCTGGGATTGTGTAAAAACACGCATAGTTATGGAGTTCTTAAAATGACAGATGAAGAATTAAAGGCATTGGTGGCAAGTTTGGCTGTTGATAGCAAAGAACTACGCGCGGCTCAGAAAAAAACCGATGAACAAATGAGCCGTACCGAAAAGCAAATGCAGCTTACAGATGAAAAACTGAATAAAGCTTGTGAATTATTAGGCAATATCGGGCGTAATCAAGGCGATGTGGCGGAAGAGTTTTTCTTTAATAGTTTGGTTGAGGATACGCATTTAGGTTCTTTGCATTTTGATGATGTGACCGCGAAAATGCAAAAGCATCGCGGACAAATTCAGGAAGAATATGATTTGGTGCTGACCAATGGCGATGCAATTGGCATTATTGAAGTGAAATATAAAGCGCATGAAAAGGATTTGGATAAATTGGAGCGGAAAATGCGCAATTTTAAAAAGCTGTTTCCGGTTTATCAAAACTATAAACTTTATGGGGCGTTGGCGGCGTTTCATTTGAATGCGGATGCAAAAAAAGAAGCTTTGGAGCGTGGTTTTTTCGTGTTGCAACGGTCAGGGAAAGTGGTGCATACCGATTGTGCGGAAAATTTGCTGGTGATGTAAGAGGTGTTATGAAAGGCTTACGTTTATAGCGTCACAAATATAAAGTTTTAGGTTCATCAGAGGAGAAATGTAAATGACGGCTGTTTTACATGATCAGGATTTTTATGCGTGGACACAACAACAAGCGCAATTTTTAAAAGCAAAGAAATTTGATTTGTTGGATATTCAATCGTTAGTAGAAGAGTTAGAAACAATGGGTGCAAGCGAAAAACGAACGTTAATGAGCCGATTAGAAGTTTTATTAATGCACTTATTGAAATGGCAATATCAACCGACTTTACAAAGTCGTAGCTGGTTGCTTACTATCGAGGAACAGCGTGAACGGATTGCCGACCATTTAGCGGATAATCCCAGTTTAAAAAATCCTGATTCTTTACAGGCTGCGTTAGATAAAGCTTATCAGTATGCGGTGCGTAGTGCGGAAAAAGAAACCGGCTTGGCGCGGTCGGTGTTTCCTAATCGTTGTCCTTATCGTCTTGAGCAGCTTATGGATATGGGGTTTTATCCTAACGGGCAGAATTAAAGAGATGTTATGAAAGGCAGGGTTTATATCATCGCAAACAAGGTTATTTTGAAGCATCAGGTTATAGTATCGAATCATGAAGATTGAATTCGATCCTGCCAAAAATTTAAAAAATATTCACGAAAGAGAAATTGGCTTTGAGTTAGCGGCTGATTTTGATTTGGCAACGGCAAAGATTTGGGCTGATACCCGCAAAGATTATGGCGAAGAGCGGTTTATCGCGTTGGGCTATATTGGTGAACGGTTGTTTTCAATGGTGTTTACAGTGCGCGGTGATGTTTTGCGCGTTTCAGTCTTAGAAAAGCAAATAGCAGAGAGGTGAAAGATTATGCAGCACAGTCCTAATCCTGAATTGATTGATGAGGAAAATCCTGAATGGACAGCAGCGATGTTTAAGGAGGCGAAAACAGCAACGGAATTGTTTCCTCAGTTATTGAAAAGTAGTAGTGATGAAAAGGCAGCTAGGATTAATAAAATCAAAGAAACGGTTTTTTTTGATGAGGATATTATTTCTGCGTTTCGAGCAACAGGGGAAGTGTGGCAAATCCGTATGTATGAGGCGTTGCGGGAATGGTTACATGAACATGCGTTGTAATGAGTGGCTTTTATAAAAGGCTGGGTCTATATCATCAAAAACAAAGCTTATGCCGCGAACTTGCTAAATATTAGTTTTCATAAATCACATAGAATTAAAGACGACAATATTAATCTAGGATAATGCAATGATTGAATCACCAAGAGGCATGACAATAATGGAAGCCTATGAACTGTATAGAAATAATCGTCTATACATAAATAGACGTTATCAAAGAAAGCTTGTATGGAGTTCACAAGAGAAAAAAGACTTAATAGATTCTATTTTACTGCAATATCCTGTCCCATTAATTCTGTTGGCTTCACAAGCTGATAAATACGAAATAATAGACGGAATGCAACGGCTTAATGCAATTTTTGGATTTATTGAAAATCATTTTCCAGTAGATATTTTTGGCTCTGAAAAATATTTTAATATTCCTGATTAAGTAATTTAGCAAAAGTTTTTAGGTGTAAAATTTAACGTATTTTTTCTATTTTAGAATGTAAAAAATTGAAATTTGCAAAAACAACATCGGAAGCCGTTTTACAGGAACTTCACCAAATTTACCAGCATCACACCTGT
>CAIQWF010000044.1 GCA_903875455.1 uncultured Pseudomonadota bacterium | reverse complement strand
TCAATCACCGCCACCTGCATTCCCAAACAAATCCCTAAATAGGGAATATTATGCTCACGGGCAAAACGCACGGTAGCAATTTTGCCCTCCACGCCACGCTCACCAAAACCGCCCGGCACTAAAATCGCATCGAGGTCTTTCAGTCGTGCTGTGCCTTCTTCTTCAATCAATTCAGAATCAATATAACTGATTTTAACCTTGTTACGGGTGTGAATTCCTGCGTGAATCAAGGCTTCGTGTAAAGATTTGTAAGCATCGGAATGGTCAACATATTTGCCCACAATCGCAATATTCACTTCATTGCTTGAACTGGTCAACGCCTCAACCACCGCTTTCCATTCGGATAAATCCGCAGGCGGCACATCCAGACGCAGTTTGTTGACTACAACCTCATCCAAACCTTGCTCATGCAGCATCAAAGGAATGCGATAAATGGTATCGGCATCAACTGCTGAAAACACCGAATTTTCCGAGACATTGGTGAACAGGGCGATTTTGCGTTTATCGCCGGCAGGAATCGGACGTTCCGAGCGGCAAATCAAAATATCCGGCTGAATACCGATGGTGCGCAACTCTTTCACCGAATGCTGCGTCGGTTTGGTTTTCACTTCGCCTGCCGAAGCAATATAAGGAACCAGAGTTAAGTGAATAAAAATAGCCCGGTCGCTGCCCAGTTCCACCCGAATTTGGCGAATTGCTTCCAAAAAGGGCAATGACTCAATGTCGCCAACTGTGCCGCCTACTTCAATAATGCCAACATCCATTCCTTCCGCGCTGGCATAAACCCGCTGCTTGATTTCATCGGTAATGTGCGGAATCACCTGCACGGTCGCGCCTAAGTAATCGCCTTTGCGTTCTTTACGCAATACGGCTTCATAAATTTGGCCGGTGGTGAAGTTGTTCTTTTTCGACATCGTGGTTTTTAAAAAACGCTCGTAATGCCCCAAATCCAAATCGGTTTCCGCACCATCTTCGGTGACAAAAACTTCACCGTGTTGAAAGGGGCTCATGGTGCCGGGGTCAACGTTGATATAGGGGTCCAGTTTGGTCATGGTGACTTTGAGGCTGCGTTCTTCAAGAATGGCTGCAAGAGAGGATGCGGCAATGCCTTTGCCCAGTGAGGAAACAACCCCGCCGGTAATAAAAATAAATTTTGTCATGGAAGAGAATTACTCGTCTTAAAGGATTTCCCCTTGGAAAAACAGGGGACTGGAGATTGAAAAAATTGCAGCATTTTAGCAGTTTTGACCTGCTGTTTCTGAAAAATTATTGCCCTTTTCGCCATTCCAGCTGATAGCAAAGCCCGCTGCCGGATTTTTGGATCTGCGAGTTAAGCCATAAATCAGCAACGGCCACCAAAACCTCATCAAAATAAAGTAGCGGCATTAAATCCCGCTCCCAGGGCGGAATGGCGGCTTCCTGAAACAGATTTTTCAAGCTGTGTTGGCCTTTTCTTCCCTCTAAACTGATTTTTTCGCCACCTTCGCGGAATCTGATGGTGACTTTTGCTGTTTGCCATAATGAGGCAGGAATCCCGGATGTCGCTGAATGCCGCTGTAAAATACTGTGGTCGGGTAAAACGATTTTATTTTCAGATTGTGGCCAGTCCAAAGATTTCAGGCTTTTAAACTCAGGCTGGTCTTTGTTGCAATACAGTTTGTCCTGATAACGGCGAATCACAAATCCGGCTTTTTTAAGCTGCGGATTGCTGCTTGATTTTGTGTTAATCACGGTTTTAAAAATAGCCTCTATAAACTGGGTGCTAGGCATTTGCAGGTTTTGCTGTTTAAACCATTGCCGAATTACCAGCTGCTGCTTATTTGAAGCCAGTTTTGCTAGTTTGCTGATAGCTAAAGTGTTGTCGGTACAATTTAAGACTGGCGTTAATAAATCCTCCGCCAGTTCGGTTAAAAGTTGCTGGGCATTGGCACAATGACTGGCAGAGCGTGACACTGTTTTTGCCACAGCCGGCCAGCGAGTTTTCACTAATGGCAGAATTTGATTGCGCAAGAAATTGCGGTCGAAATCATCACATTTGTTAGTCGGGTCATCGACCCAGTTTAAATGATGGCTTTGCGCATAATCCTGAATCGCCTGTTTTGATACCCTTAAAAAAGGCCGCAGCATCTGTCCTTTGCCAAATGCGGTGCTTGCTGGCATGGCAGCCAAACCTTGCACACCCGCTCCGCGAAATAATTGCAGCAACACGGTTTCCAACTGGTCTTCCTGATGCTGTGCGACTAATAAAACCTCACCGTCACCTAGCAAGCTCTCCAAAGCGTGATAACGCGCATCGCGGGCCGCTTCTTCGGGACTTTGGCCGTTTTTAGGATGGGCGTTGACGCGCAATAGCTGAAACGCAACGGCTAATTTTTCCGCTTCTTGTTGGCAATGCAGCGCCCAGCTTTCGGCTTTCGGCTGTAAACCGTGATGCACATAAACAGCGGTAATTTTGGGATTTAGCTCAGGTTGTGATGCGCAGAGATGCAGCAAAACGTGAGAGTCTATGCCGCCGCTGTAGGCTATATAAATATGGGAAGCGTGGCTGATGTTTGTTAGACAAACAGTAAGTTGTGGCATTTTTGAAAAAATAACTTGTAGTGATCAAGTAAAGCCCAATAGAAGCTCTCAGAGCGCTTTCATATTGTTTTACAAACGATTTTTGCGTTCAAATGCTGTAAAAGGCTTTCAACTTTCGCCAACCCGCTGGTTGATCTGCAAATTTGTGCTGCTTTACTCAAGCATTTTACTTTTCTACGGGGATAGCTGCGACTGTTGCAATCGCATAAGGTTTTAGGGATTGGGGAAAACCAGGCGAAATTTCATTTGTGCAACAAAGCCAATTCTGAGAAAAAACTATTCCCCGACCAACCATTCAACCTGCCATTTTCCTTCCTGTTGTGGTGACAATATCCCCCACAACCACGGTAACAACTCCTGTAATTTCTCATCCAGTTGATAGGGCGGATTAATAATCACCATCCCTGTGCCGTACATGGCGCGGGGAGTATGGCTGGATTCCCGGCTTAGCTCTGCAACCAGAATTTTTTTAATCCCACTATGGGCTAATTTTTTTAACATCTGTTCGTGCGGCTTGCCATTCAGCAGCGGATACCACAACGCATAAATTCCCTGCTGCCAGCGTTTGTGTGCGGCTTTTAGGGTTTCCACCACCTCAATATAATCCTGTTTCAATTCATAAGAGGGGTCTATCAACACCAAGCCACGTTTTTGTAGTGGTGGTAATAATGCAATCAAACCTTCAAAACCATCGCGCTGATGAATATGTACCTGTTTATCGCCTTTAAAACCTTTTTTCAGCAACTCCGCATCCTGCGGGTGTAATTCCATCAGATTCATGCTGTCCTGGCGGCGCAAAAAGTGCCGGGCAAAGGCCGGTGAACCTAAATACAGATTCAGACTGTGTCCCGGATTAAAAGTCCGCAAGGTACGGATATAGGTTGCCGCCAACGGATGAATTGCGGCTTCCGGCAATTGCCATAACAACTGAATCCCGTCTTTGAATTCGCCGGTTTTTTGCGCAAATTCACTGCCCAAATCATAAAAAGCGGTGCCCGCATGGCTGTCAACATAACAAAAAGGCGTTTCCTTTTTGCACAGCGATTCCATAATCAGATTCACAATCAGATGTTTAAGCACATCGGCATAATTTCCGGCATGAAAGGCATGGCG
>CAIQWF010000043.1 GCA_903875455.1 uncultured Pseudomonadota bacterium | reverse complement strand
TCAGATTCATAAATCTGTTGCGGCGAGACCATATTGTCATCGAAGGGGATATTTTTTCCATATTTTACTTTTAACTGCTCTTTAACTAACGGGTGGGATAAATCAAAAGTTTTTAGTGGCTTAGGCTGAGCTAAATTGATATGCAGCGTCTCAGCATACAATTTATAAACCAGCTCGCTGCAATACAATTCGTCATCATTCCAGCTAAATACAAAATCATATTTTTTTCCAATCCAGGTTGTGCCTTTGTTAATCAGCTGTTCTTTCTGCTCATCAGTCAGAATGTTATTGGCTTCTTTTAAACGCAGCACTGCATATTTGCCTTCACCACGCTTGATGAATTTTGCTAGCGGGGTTATGCCCACAGGATTGGTAGCTTCCAAAACCTGCAAATCGTTTTGATATTCAAAAATCACGCCGACATGTGAAAATTTTGAATGCGTTGCCAATTCAATTGCTTTATTGGCGGGAGACTCGGAGCTTTGAAAAATAATATCCCCGGTTTGATAATGCTGATCTGCGAGTGCTTGAAAAGAGCTAAAAATCAGCCACGCAACTACGATAATTTTTGTCATCATAAAGTTTTAAGTTTTGCGGTCAATTCTTGAATGTCTTCCAAAATCCAGGTCGGGGCGTAATCCAGTGTGGCCAATTCTTCTCTGGTTGAAATGCCGGTTAAAACTAATAAACTGCGAATTCCCGCATTTACCGCGCCCAAAATATCGGTATTTAAGCGGTCGCCGATAGCAATGGTTTCAGATTTATCAACACCTAAAAGAGCAATGGCTTGTTGATACATGATAGGCTCCGGTTTTCCCACCACAATAGGCGCAACATCGGTTGCGGCGGTCAGTGCTGCCAAAATTGCGCCGTTGCCCTGGGTAATGCCGCGTTCGGTAGGCAATGTTACATCGGCATTGGTGCCGACAAATTTTGCGCCGGCACGAATGTTGAGGGTTGCCGTTGATAATTTGTCCCAGGAAATTTCCTTATCCAAACCGCAAACCACAATGTCCGCGCCAGCATTCGGTGTTTCTGGCGTGTTGATTTCATAAAGACCTGTCAGGGAAAAGCCTTTTTCCAGCAACGGTCTTCTCGCTCCTTCTGCTCCAATTACAAACACCTTTGTTTCTGCCGGATTGTGGTGTTCAGCAAGATACAGGGCAGTTGCCATGCTGGAAGTCAATATTTCACTTTGCGCAACTGTCACTCCCATACGCGCCAGTTTTGCCACATATTCATCCTGAGTCATGCCTGCATTATTAGTTGCCAGAATGAAAGGCAGCTGTTTTTCACGCAGAAGTTGAAAAAACTCGGTCAGGCCAGGCAAGGGTTGTTCGCCGTGCCATAACACGCCATCCATGTCAATAATAAGGGCGCGAATATTGGTAAAATTTTGCATAGAAAAATCTCGATTAAAGTGTTGTTATAAATACAATTACAGCTTTTAGTTTATCATTAAAAATTATCAGTTTGTGACTTTAGAATTTCACTGAAAACGGGATTTTCCGAAAGTATCACAGTCGATGGCGAAGCGGTTAGAAGCATCAAAAATTTACAGAGTCGTTTTAAGTTTAAGCTCTATCCATTGCTTTGATTTTTTAAAAAACAGTCAATCTGAATGGACAATGAACTAGGTATAAAATTGTGGCAGATTTTGTTTTTCTACAGACTTGAAATCCGCAGGCAATGCCGAAAAAAAATTAAAAAAAACTTCAATATATGTGTTAGCTGAATTTACAACATCTGTTGTTTTTTCGCTGCTTTTTTTGCAATTCGGTAAATTTTTTTTATATTCAAAAAGTTATGAAAATCATTTGTTAAACCTTATTTTAGCTAATCCAGCAGATGATAAAAAACAATGTAACTCATTGAAATGTAATTTTTTTCCCTTAAGCAGTAATGGATTTCAACTGACAATAGATACCAAAAAGTCCTTAAATAAAAGGCTTTTTAAATCCAAAATAGAAGTTTAGGCGGGGACTATTCCTGTCAATATTAAATGACTGTCAGATACTCGCTTGACTGTGCTTTATTCCTAATCAGGTTGGGCATTGACAGCCATGCCCTTTCTACTTTACAGTTACCCCCGCATAAACAAGTATGTAACCAACTATAATATAACCAATCGGAGCACATATCATGGCAAAACCATTAATACAAATGGCATTAGATTCATTAGATTTCGACGCAACTATTGCATTAGCTGCAACTGTTGCACCTCATGTTGATATTTTTGAAATCGGAACTCCATGTATTAAACACAATGGCATTAAGCTGGTTAAAGCCTTAAGAGAAAAATTCCCAAATCATCTGTTGTTAGTTGACTTAAAAACGATGGATGCGGGCGAATACGAAGCAACACCATTCTATGCAGCAGGCGCAGACATTTGTACAGTTTTAGGCGTTTCTGGTCTGGCAACTTGCACAGGCGTTATCAAAGCAGCTAAAGCTCACAATGCAGAAGCACAAATCGATTTAATCAACGTTGAAGACAAAGTAGCTTGTGCACGTGCAACAGCAGCAGCTGGCGCTCAAATCATGGGTATTCACACAGGTTTGGATGCTCAGGCAGCAGGTCACACTCCTTTCGCTGATTTGAACACTATTGCAGCATTAGGCTTGCCAGTGCGTATTTCTGTTGCTGGCGGTATCAAAGCTTCAACAGTACAAAGCGTAGTAAGAGCTGGTGCACACATTATCGTTGTTGGCGCGGCAATTTACGGTGCACCTTGCCCAGCAACAGCTGCAAAAGAAATTCGTGCCTTAGCTAACGCTGCATGAATAGGTAAGCCCATGCATCAGCAACTTATTTTAGACAAAATTACAAGCATTCTGACAGCCACTGATGATTCTTATGATGAAAAACTGGTTGGAATGCTTGATAAAGCCTCTCGCATTTTTGTCTCTGGCGCAGGACGTTCAAAATTAGTCGGCAGCTTTTTTGCCATGCGACTCATGCACAGCGGCTATGATGTTAGCTTTGTGGGTGAAATTGTGACACCAAGCATTAAGCGCGGTGACCTGTTAATTGTGATCTCCGGTTCTGGAGAAACTGAGCAATTGTTGGCATTCACAAAAAAAGCGAAAGAAGTCGGTGCTTATATCGTATTGATTTCGGCAAAAGCCAGCTCAACCATTGGTGATTTGGCGGACAAAGTTTTTCAAATTGGCAGTGCAGAACAGTATGGTAAAGTCAAAGGTATGCCGATGGGTACAGTCTTTGAACTATCAACCTTAGTGTTCCTGGAAGCCATGATTTCTCATGTAATCCATGAAAATGGGATTGCTGAAGAAGAAATGAGAGCAAGACACGCTAACTTAGAGTAATGCTGAAAAGAACGGGTGGCCTCTGTGTCGCTCGTTCTCTTTCTTGTTTAAAGCTAAGGCATCAAAAACACTGTGATTAAAGTCGACTAGCTGATGAAAGTCACCTTTTAATAACTTACCAAATAATAACGAAGGAGAAGAATATGACTTCGCGTAGAACATTAGCGAACGCCATACGCGCTTTAAGCATGGATGCTGTACAGAAAGCAAACTCTGGACATCCCGGTGCGCCTATGGGAATGGCGGATATTGCCGAGGTGTTGTGGAATGACCATTTACGCCACAATCCAACCAACCCAAAATGGGCTGATCGCGACCGTTTTGTTCTTTCCAATGGTCATGGCTCAATGCTTATTTATTCATTGCTGCATTTAAGCGGTTATGATTTGCCTATGGAAGAGCTCGCTTCTTTCCGCCAACTGCATTCAAAATGTGCCGGACATCCTGAATATGGTTACGCACCAGGCGTTGAAACAACTACAGGCCCATTAGGACAAGGGATTACCAACGGCGTTGGCTTTGCAATGGCTGAAAAGCTGATGGCAGACCAGTTTAACCGTCCAGGCCATAAAATTGTTGATCACCATACCTATGTATTCATGGGTGACGGCTGTTTGATGGAAGGTATTTCTCATGAAGCCTGCGCCTTGGCCGGCACTTGGGGCTTAGGTAAATTAATTGCTTTCTGGGATGATAACGGTATTTCAATTGATGGTCATATTGAAGGCTGGTATACGGATGACACAGTAAAGCGTTTTGAAGCTTACGGCTGGCATGTACTATCAGTAGATGGTCACAACCCTGACGAAATCAACAAAGCCATTAGCCTGGCAAAAGACATGGCTAGTGCACCCACTTTAATTTGCTGTAAAACTACCATTGGCTTTGGTTCGCCAAATAAAGCGGGCACTCATGAATGTCATGGTGCAGCGTTAGGTCAACCGGAAATCAATTTAACCAAAGCGGCTTTAGGCTGGGAACACGAAGCTTTTGTAATTCCAGCAGACGTTTATGCAGGTTGGGATGCTAAAGAAAAAGGCTCTAAAGCTGAAGCGGCATGGGATGCAAAATTTGCAGCTTACGCAGCGGAATATCCAGAATTGGCAGCAGAATTCAAACGCCGGATGGCAGGCGAATTACCGGCTAACTGGAAAGAAGCTACTGACGCACTGATTGCTGAAACCAATGCTAAAGCAGAAAATCTGGCCACACGTCAATCTTCACAAAAAGTAATTGGTGGATTGGCTCCAACACTGCCTGAATTTTTAGGTGGTTCTGCGGATTTGACCGGTTCTAACTTAACCAGTTGCTCAAGCTTTAAACATGTTCACGCTAAAGACCCAGGCAACTACATCTCCTACGGTGTCCGTGAATTTGGTATGTATGGCATCATGAACGGCATGGCATTACATGGCGGTTTGTTACCTTTCGGTGGCACATTCCACATGTTCTCTGATTATGCGAAAAGTGCCTTACGCATGGCAGCATTGATGAAAATCCGTACTATTGCGGTCTTGACCCATGATTCTATTGGCCAAGGCGAAGACGGTCCAACTCACCAACCGATTGAAAACACCTCTGCAATGCGTTACATCCCTAATATGGATGTGTGGCGCCCTGCTGACACCACAGAAACAGCGGTAGCGTGGGTAGCTGCGGTAGAGCGGATGAATGGCCCGACCAGCTTGGTATTAAGCCGTCAAGGTTTACCATTCATCGCCCGTACTGACAGCCAAATTGCTGCAATCCGTAAAGGAGCGTATGTTATTTCTGAAGCTAAAGGCTCTGCCAATATTATTTTGATTGCAACCGGCTCAGAAGTTGATTTGGCGATAAAATCTCAAGCTGCATTAGCAGAAAAAGGCATTCAAGCTCGCGTTGTTTCTATGCCATCAACCAATGTATTTGACCGCCAAGACCAAGCTTACAAAGACAGCATTTTAACACCGGGTGTGAAACGTGTTGCCATTGAAGCAGGTATTACTGATTTCTGGCGTAAATATGTCGGTCTGGAAGGCGGAGTTGTTGGTATTGACACTTTTGGAGAATCAGCTCCTGGTGGCGTACTGATGAAACACTTCGGCTTTACTGTTGAAAATGTTGTCAAAAACGTAGAAGCAGTACTTTAAAAAATTTAAACAACATTAAATAATGTGATTCCTTAAAAACGGTATGGTTTGAGAGGAATCGCAATCTACTTTTTATGAACTCATAGGGGAACAGCGTGAAAAAGAACGTTTTAACAAAAGGTTTATTTGCAGCATTGCTATTAGCTAGTACTGTTGCTGTAGCAGAAGAATATCCAGCAACAGACTATCAGCCAACAGTAGTTTATTCTGACAGTGCAGCAGCAAGCAGCGAAAGTTCAGAAAGCAAGTCAGCAGCGACTGAAGCACCTGCAGCAGCTACAGAAGCTAAAGCAGAAAAAGCAGAGTCTTCAAACAACATGCTGATTGGTTTAGTGGTTCTCGCGGTAGCAGGTGGTTTTTTCTTAAGCAAAAAACAAGCTCCTGCGGCAAAAGCGGAAACTGCATCTGCTCCTGTTTCTGGCGGCTATTCTGGTGGGGCTGCAGGTCAAACTGGCGTTGAAAGATATTTGCAATCCCAAAATGCTTCAGCTGCAACTGGTGTTGAAAAATATTTGGCAAAAAAGGAAGTTGCTGACAAAGAAGCTTCTTTGACTGGCGTTGATAAATATTTACGTGATCGTGGTTAATACATACTGAAAAAGTATCTTAAATTGCCTGAGGTTTTGCTTCATAGTTATCTTTTACACTGTAAAAAAAGCATAGAAGCAAGGCCGCAGGTATTTTAACTTATAGTGAAGAAAGGACACTTTACTTTTAAAGCGCAGCCGATAATAAAGATAACAAAACAAGCGTAAAGTTATCAAAGCAATCTACTAGAAATAATCTAAAAAGTGTCAAACAAAGGAATGCCTGCTGTTGCCACACAATCTCCTGAAATCAGATAGCGCCATTTTCGATTTCGCCAAGACATGGCGGCTTTATTTATGATGTTGCTTTTCTGCCTAGATATTTGGGTTAAATCTACGATTTTGCTTCAAAAATTAGTTCCCGTTGCGTCTTTGCAATCCTCACATAGATAAATATTCCGAAGATTTTTACGGATTTTTTAAATTTGAACACAAAAGGTACCCTTTATGGCAAAAAATTTACTTGATCAACTGCGCGATATGACTGTAGTTGTAGCTGACACTGGCGACATTCAAGCAATTGAAAAATTTACACCACGCGATGCTACAACCAATCCGTCTTTAATCACTGCCGCAGCACAAATGCCGCAATATCAGGATATTGTGGACGACACCTTAAAAGTTGCACGTTCTTCTTTAGGAGCGAGCGCGTCAGCAGCCCAAGTAGCGTCATTGGCATTTGAGCGGTTAGCGGTTTCTTTTGGTTTAAAAATTTTAGAGATCATTCCAGGCCGTGTTTCAACTGAAGTTGATGCCAGACTGTCGTATAACATTGATGCTACTGTTGCTAAAGGCCGCGAATTAATCGCTCAATACGAAGCAGCAGGCGTTTCTAAAGACCGCGTTTTAATTAAAATTGCTGCAACTTGGGAAGGCATTAAAGCAGCGGAAATTTTGGAAACCGAAGGCATTCACTGTAACCTGACTTTACTGTTTGGTATGCACCAGGCAGTGGCTTGTGCTGAAGCAGGAATCACCTTGATTTCTCCATTCGTAGGTCGGATTTTAGACTGGTACAAAAAAGACACTGGCCGTGATTCTTATGCACCAGCAGAAGACCCTGGTGTACTGTCAGTGACTGAAGTTTATAACTACTACAAAAAATTTGGTTATAAAACTGAAGTGATGGGGGCAAGTTTCCGTAACCTTGGCGAAATCACCGAACTGGCAGGCTGCGACTTATTAACTATCGCGCCATCTTTATTGTCTGAATTGCAACAATCTACCGAAGGTAATTTACCACGTAAACTTGACCCACAAGCGGCTAGTGGTAAAACAATTGAGAAAATCAATGTCAACAAAGCGCTGTTTGACAAAATGCACGCGGAAAACCGCATGGCGAAAGACAAATTAGCTGAAGGTATTGATGGTTTTGCGAAAGCCTTGGAAACCTTAGAAAAATTATTGGCTGATCGTTTAGCGGTTTTAGAAGCTTAAAAAACATCGGCAGTCAATTTTAGGCGAGACATCACAGATAACATCTCGAAAAGGGGTGTTATCTGTTCTTGCTTAAATTGCCCCCTCAAACTTTGAATTACTTCAAGATGTTATCGAAGAAAATTCCTATAAAACAGGACTTCAAATCAATATGTCACAAAAAATTTTAGACGTAGTAAAACCCGGTGTTGTCACTGGAGATGATGTACAAAAAGTTTTTGCAATCTGTAAAGCGGGTAACTTTGCATTGCCTGGCGTAAACGTGATCAGCACCGATTCTATCAATGCGGTATTAGAAGCGGCGGCAAAAGCCAAATCAGCAGTGATTATTCAGTTTTCTAACGGCGGCGCACAATTTGTGGCTGGAAAAGGCTTAAAACTGGAAGGTCAACAGCCTAATATTTTGGGTGCGATTTCAGGCGCACAACACGTTCACTTGTTAGCTGAACAATATGGCGTACCTGTAATTTTGCATACTGACCATGCAGCGAAAAAATTATTACCTTGGATTGATGGCTTGTTAGACGCAGGTGAAAAACATTTCGCAGCCACCGGAAAACCTTTATTCAGCTCACATATGCTGGATTTGTCTGAAGAAAGTTTGGCTGAAAACATCGAAATCTGTGCTAAATATTTAGAGCGCATGACCAAAATGAACATGACGCTGGAAATTGAATTAGGTTGCACCGGCGGTGAAGAAGACGGCGTTGATAACAGCCATATGGATCATTCTGCGTTGTATACCCAACCTGAAGATGTGGCTTATGCTTATGAACACTTGAGCAAAATCAGTTCACGTTTCACTATTGCCGCTTCTTTCGGTAACGTGCACGGCGTTTACAAACCAGGTAACGTAAAATTAACGCCAACTATTTTGCGTGATTCGCAAAAATACGTTTCAGAAAAATTCGGCGTTCCAGCTAACACCTTGGACTTTGTATTCCACGGCGGTTCAGGTTCGACAGCGCAAGAGATTGCAGAATCTATCAGCTATGGCGTTGTTAAAATGAACATCGATACCGATACCCAATGGGCATACTGGAACGGTATTCGTGAGTTCTACCTGAAAAACGAAGGTTTCCTGCAAGGTCAAATCGGCAACCCAACCGGCGAAGACAGCCCGAACAAAAAATACTACGATCCACGTGTGTGGGTTCGTGCGGCACAAGTCAGCATGGTTACACGCTTGGAACAGGCGTTTGCTGAACTGAACGCAACTAACACCCTTTAAGCGGCCCTGCTTTAAAGATAAAGGTCGATGCGGCAATCGTATCGGCCTTTTTTTATGTCATTAAGAATTCAAATCTGAGCAACCATGACAGATAAAATCAACATTATGGTGTTGCGCCATGCTGCTTTTTACAGTCCTTTGCTTTACAGCATCAGCGGTGGTTTTTTAAAAGCGCAAGGGTTGGAAGCCAGTTATCAAATTGCCACCCCAGAGAAGACCATTCCTGCCAGTTTAAAAAATGGCACAGTGCATTTAGCGCAATTGGCAGTAGCAGCCAGTTTTCCTGAACTGGAGCGGGGTGAAACGCCTGAAATTGTGCATTTTGCCCAAATCAATCAGCGTGACGGTTTTTTTATTGCCGGAAAGCCGCAAACGGAGCCTTTTTCATGGCAACAATTAATTGGCAAAAAAATTCTGGTTGACCATTTGTTTCAACCGCTGGCGATGTTCAAATACGCACTGCATAAATTAGGCATAGATTATCAGCAAGTGGAAATGATTGATGGCGGTGATGTTAATGCTATGGATTTGGCTTTCAGGGAAGGAAAAGCCGATTACATTCATCAGCAAGGCCCTGCGCCGCAACAATTGGAATTTGAGGGTAAAGCGCAAGTGCTGGCGGCTGTTGGGGATGTGATTGGTGATGTCGCATTTAGCAGTTTATGTGCAACCCGCGCCTGGCTGGAAACAACACAGGCTCAGGCTTTTATGGTGGCATATCAACAGGCCTGCGCTGCGTTGTTAGTGACTCCGGCTGCGGAAGTTGCGGCCTCAATGCAAAGTTTTTTTCCACAGATAGAATTTGAAGTTTTAACCCAAACCATTGCCATCTATCAAAATCTCGGCTGCTGGTCTGCTGACCCGCGCATTAGTGAAAAATCCTATCAAACTTTGCTGGATGTATTTTTGTTTAATGGCATGATTCACCAGCGTTATCCGTACCATGCGGCGATTAAATAACCTGAGTTTGGGATAAGAAATGGGGTGGTAATTTCTTGTAGTTGTGCTTTGGAGTTCAAAGCCGCGACTTTGGACTCCGCTTATTCCCCTAAAATTAGCTTTTCAACCTGCTGTTTTGCCTGTTCCTAGCGTTTTTTATGTAGGATGGGTAGAGGCGATAGCCGAAACCCATCTTTTAAGCGGTGATGTGATGGGTTTCACTTTCGTTCTACCCATCTTACGAGTTACGAGTTCATCTTATCACGTTGGCATTTGGAGCAATTCAAAGCCCCACTGTTTGCGCAGCACAACAAAACCGCTTATCCTGTTTCGGCGAAACGCTTGGATAAGGCGTGGGATGAACGCGGTTAAATAACAGTGAGATTGCATCTTCACTTCGATGGGGAATTTTAGAAGACAGGCGATTTATTTATGGATACTTTGCTTTTACTGGCACTTTCAATTGCTCCCGGAATTTTTCTGGTTTACCGCTATTTTTCCAAGGACATTTATAAAAAAGAGCCTTGGGCGGTGATTTGGAAGTCCTTTTTTTGGGGAGCTGCCACCCTGATTCCAGCCGGAATTTTGGAAACCAGTATTACAATTCCAGAAAAAGACAGTTTTTTGGGGATGATTCTGGAAAACTTTCTGCTGGTTGCGCTGACTGAAGAGTTATGCAAATTGCTGGTGATTCGTTTTTATGCTTATAGAAACAGTCATTTTGATGAGGTCATGGATGGAATCGTCTATGGCGTTGCCGCAGCCAGCGGTTTTGCCACCTTTGAAAATATTTTTTATGTGACCGAACATGGCATGGCGGTCGGGATGATACGCGCGGTTTTATCGGTGCCGCTGCATGTTTTTACCGGGGCGATATTGGGTTATTGGCTGGCGAAATCGAAGTTCCAGAACATTTCCCCTTGGTTTGCCAATCTGACCGCGCTTTCCGTTGTGGTAATCGCGCATGGATTTTTTGATTTTGTGTTGAGTTATGACAGCGGCAGTTATTTTTATTTCAGCCTGATTCCGGTTGCATTGCTGGCGTGGCTGGTCAAGCGTTATGTAAAACAAGCATTGGCGTATGATGTGATGTATATTCATAATCAGGCAACGGTTGCAGCGGCAGATAATCTGAATGTTTCTACTTCACCAATAGATTCAGAGAGCTTGGCAACAGCGGAAACAAGCCGCGTTGAGGTTTCGTTTGCCCGCAACATTATTCATCTGGCTCTGAAATTTCTGGCAGTGATCTGTTTTCTCACTGCGGCTTTTCTGATGCTAGGTTTTGTTCTGAATTACATGGAAAAAGGTGAAGAGCTTTGGACTCTGACATTGCCGCTTACGCCTTTGGTTTTTGGCCTGTTTTTAAATTCCAAGGCCAGAAAAATGACAAGCAGCCTTGCAAAGGCGCAAGTTTAGCCCGACAAGAAAACTCAAATAGTATAAGCAAAGGAGAATTATCATGCCCAGTCTCTTGATTACCGGTGCAAATCGCGGTTTAGGCTTGGAGTTTTGTCGTCAATATGGCGAACAAGGCTGGTGGCGGATATTTGCCTGTTGCCGCAACCCCGAATCTGCGACTGAATTACAAGCTTTGGCAAAACAATGGCCGCATTTAACCATACATCAACTGGATGTGGCTGATTTTGGACAAATTGACCAATTGGCGCAGCAGCTTAAACATGAACCGGTGAATATTCTGCTTAGTAATGCCGGTATTTATGGCGACAAACAAGATTATGATTTTGGTGCACTCGACTATGATCTCTGGCAGAAAACCTTACGGATTAACACCCTGGCATCGGTGAAGCTGGCAGAGGCTTTTTTACCGAATCTGTTAAAATCCCAACAACGATTGATAGTGGCAATCTCCAGTTTAATGGGGAGTATGGCCGACAATGGCAGCGGCGGCAGTCTTTTCTACCGCTCCAGCAAAGCCGGACTCAATGCGGTGATGAAAAGTCTGTCGCTTGATTTACGACCGCAAAAAATCGGCGTGTTGATTTTGCATCCAGGCTGGGTAAAAACCGATATGGGGGGGGCACAGGCCCCGACCTCACCATACGAAAGCATTGTCGGAATGCGCCGCGTCATCGAGGGGTTTACCCTGGAAAAAACCGGCAGTTTCATTAACTACAAAGGCGAACTATTGCCTTGGTAATTTTCTGTTTTTAACCTATTGCTCAAATCTGACCAAACATGATGGAAATCACTGATCACCCTTTCGCTGAATTTATCAAAATCTTGGGAAAAGGAAAAAAAGGCTCACGCTCTTTGACCCAGGACGAAGCCTATCGCGCCATGAAAATGATTCTGGCAGGCAACGTTGAACAGGTGCAACTGGGGGCGTTTTTAATGCTGATGCGAATTAAGGAAGAAACCCCGGAAGAATTGGCCGGATTTGCCCAAGCGGCACGAGAGTCTTTTACAATGCCAGAATCGGCTCTCAAGGTTGATTTGGACTGGTCATCGTATGCAGGCAAACGGCGGCATTTGCCCTGGTTTATTCTCACGACATTATTGCTGGCGGAAAACGGCGTTAAAATTTTCATGCACGGTGCCGGCGGCCATACTGAAGGCCGGGTTTACACGGAAGAAGTTTTACAGGTGCTTGGAATTCAACCGGCCACTTCGTTTGCAGAAGCAGCGCAACAAATTGAACAAAATAACTTCAGCTATTTACCACTGAATTATTTCTGCCCGCAATTGTACGAAATTATTGAATTACGTTCGTTAATGGGCTTGCGTTCGCCGGTGCATACCTTGGTGAAAATGCTCAATCCTCTGAATGCCAGTCATACGATTCAGGGGATTTTTCACCCCAGCTATCGCGCCTTGCATCAACAGGCGGCCTTGTTAGCGGGGCAACATAATATGGCAGTATTAAAAGGAGAAGGCGGGGAAACCGAGCGTAATCCCGATGTCGAGTGTCTGGTACAAAGTGTAATTAATGGCGAATTGCTGGATGAACAATGGCCGGCTTTATTTAGTCGCCGCCATCTGAAAGCGGAAAGTTTGGAGCCGCAATTGTTAATTTCCCAGTGGCAAGGGGAAACAGAAGATGAATTTGCCACCGCCACGATTATCGGTACGGCTGCGGTTGTGTTAAAGCTGTTAGGAAAAGCCCAAACTCAGCAACAAGCCCAGCAACTTGCTACTGATTATTGGCTAAACCGGCACAAACACAGATTTACCAGTTAGCTTTTTTCAGGCGGTGCGAAACGCGGAATGCCTTTAATGTCGGTTTTTTCCATGTGCATATATTCCAGCCCCATATAAGTGCCGCCATCTTCAGCCGGTTCTGACCAAACCACCCGAATTTCTCCGCGCAGTTTTAGCAGTTTGAAATCAAAAATAGTATGTGTGTCATTCGGGACTTCAATTTTTTCTGCCAGATGCACCATTAAACCGGTGACAGAAACGTTGCGGGTGGTAAAAGCATATTTCTTTTTGTTAAAGACAATCTGGCCTGGCGAGATTATGTCCTTTCTGTAAGCTTTGCGCTTGTAGAGGGTATTTTCAACATCATGGGAAATATGGGTGAATACCAGCGCCAGATGAATGTGACCTTCAACCAGGTCGGCTCTTACCACTTCAGCTTCCCCCATCAGTCGCATGTCAGGCAAATAAAGATCAACTTTTGTTGATGCACTAATCGCATTGAAAAGATCTTCAATGGTTTGAATCGGGGAACTGCTACTTAATTCAGCCAGCAAGCCTGTGATGGACAAGTTCTTTACTGACATCTCAACTTCTTCGCCACCGATGTAGATAAGGCCGTGAGAAGTTAGGTTTTTTCTATAATAGCGTTTAGGATCTGACATGTTTATTCTCTATGTTTAAAGATAAAGTGGCTTGAACATCAATGCGCCGCCCCTGCAACAACAGGGATTTAGAAACTTTCCGGTTTTTAAACTTAAGACCATTATATTCCAACAGTTGACTTATGAATTATAGATTAATGAAAAACACAGTAGTTATTTTTTTACTGTTTTTGTTATCCGCCTGTGCATCACTTGAAACAACACCTAAGAATACTGAAAATATCTGTGCGATTTTTGCCGAAAAAACTGACTGGCAAAACCACACGGAGGCCGCTTTTGAAAAATGGGGGTTGCCGGTTCATGTGCTAATGGCGATTATGCACCAAGAATCGCATTTTGTTGCAGATGCCAGACCGCCCAGAAGCAAAATTTTAGGCGTAATTCCCGGACTTAGGCCTTCCAGTGCTTATGGTTACGCCCAGGCATTGGATGGAACATGGGAGGCGTATCTGAAAAATACCGGCCAAAGTGGCACCAGTCGCGATAGTTTTCCTGATGGTTGTGATTTCATAGGCTGGTACTGTGATATTAGCAATAAGGAGTTGGGAATTTCAAAACTGGATGTTTATAATCTCTATCTTGCCTACCATGAAGGAAATGGGGGATATAAACGCCAAACTTACTTAGACAAGCCTTGGTTGCTGGCAGTTGCCAAAAAAGTTTCCCTAAAAGCACAGCAATACAGACAGCAGTTAGACGATTGCAGCAATTAAGATTTAAATCACAAATCGGCTTTGTTGCACAAATCGACCAAATAAAGCAAACTTTCGGGAACAACAAGCAGACCCTAAAGTAGCATTATGACCCAACCTTCTGTGCAAAAATATCAAACCAAGAACTGGAAAGAATACAAAGAAGCCCTCAAAAAACGAGGCTCTATGCTCATCTGGATTGACAAAGACATGGCCTGGAATGCCACTCCAATTGGTAAGCGCGGTCGTTCAAAGACCTACTCTGACTCGGCTATCCAGTTCTGTTTGATGATTAAAAACCT
>CAIQWF010000042.1 GCA_903875455.1 uncultured Pseudomonadota bacterium | reverse complement strand
TTCTGAGCTTGACGAAGCGGCACTTAAATTTAATGGCATAGATCCTTACCATCCTTTCCGTTTTGCTTTGGAAGAAAAGGACGCTCTTAACAAATTATTTACACCTATCAAAGCTGCAATCAAGCGCAACAAGTGCACCCGCGCTATTCTGGTAGGCCATAACCCCGCTTTTGATATTAGCTTTTTAAACGCTGCTGTTAGTAGAGCTACGATAAAAAAAAGCCCTTTTCATCCTTTTAGCTGTTTTGATACCGCCACTTTAGGCGGATTGATTTATGGACAAACAGTACTGGCAAAAGTTGCCCAGGCCGCCGGTTTGAGTTGGGATAATGAAAAAGCGCATTCAGCTCTTTACGATGCTGAACAAACTGCACAGCTATTCTGTCTGATGGTTAACCGTTGGAAGCAGTTAGAGTTACTTGAGCAACAGCAGCTGTCACGCTAAACATTTCTGCTTGCCAGGTTTCAACCATTCATCACCAAACCGCAGTGCTTCTTGCCGTCATGTGATTTGATACTATTGCAGCCTGGGATAATTTATAATTGGCGTTTAAATTTAAGATTATATTTCACATACAAAAAATTTCGGGAATTCATCCATGTTAGACCCCCATTTGTTTAGAAACGAACTTGATTTTGTTAAAACGCAATTAGAGCGGCGTAGTTTTGCCTTCGATGCAGATACTTATCAGGCTTTGGAACATAAACGCAAAGAAACTCAGGTAAAAACCCAGCAATTGCAAAACGAACGTAATACCCGTTCGAAAGCGATTGGCCAGGCGAAAGCCAAAGGTGAAGATATTCAGCCGTTACTGGCTGCCATTGAAGATTTAGGCGAACAACATAAAGCGGCGGAAGCAGAATTAGCCGAAATTTTGCTGGAAATGTCAGCGCTAATGGAAGGCATTCCAAATATTCTGGATGAATCGGTGCCTGATGGCAAAAGTGAAGAGCAGAATGTTGAAATCAGCCGCTGGGGAACATTGCCTGAGTTCAGCTTTGAACCTAAAGATCATGTTGATTTAGGCGAGAAACTGGGTGGAATGAATTTTGAGTGGGGCGCAAAAATCGCCAGTGCCCGGTTTGTGGTGTTGAATGGCAAATTAGCCCGCTTGCAACGTGCCATTATTCAATTAATGCTCGATACCCATACCGATGAGCATGGTTATAGCGAAACTTACACGCCATTTTTAGCCAATGCTGCCACCTTGCGTGGGACCGGGCAGTTACCAAAGTTTGAAGCGGATTTGTTTAAGGTCAATTCTGACCCTGCTTTATATTTAATTCCTACCGCTGAAGTGCCAGTGACGAATATTGTCCGTGATGTGATTGTGGATGTGAAACAATTGCCGCTGAAATATGTCTGTCATTCACCCTGTTTCCGTAGTGAAGCCGGAGCCTACGGGCGCGATGTGCGCGGCATGATTCGCCAGCATCAGTTTGAAAAAGTGGAGTTAGTGCAGATTGTCAGCCCGGAAACTTCAGCACAGGCGCACGAAGAATTAACTCGTCATGCCGAAATCATTTTAGAAAAACTGAAACTGCCGTATCGGAAAATGTTGCTGTGTGCGGGTGATACCGGCTTTTCTTCGGCGAAAACCTACGATTTGGAAGTATGGCTGCCGAGTCAAAACCAGTATCGGGAAATTTCTTCTTGTAGCAATTTTAAAGATTTTCAGGCGCGGCGTTTGCAGGCTCGCTGGCGTAATCCAGAAACCGGTAAACCGGAATTAGTGCATACCTTGAATGGTTCAGGTTTGGCAGCGGGGCGGACTTTAATTGCGGTGATGGAAAACTATCAGGATGAACAAGGCCGGATTCATATTCCTGAGGCTTTGCAAGCTTATATGGGCGGTTTAAAAATTATCGAATAATCAATGCAGCGAGCGCGGAGTACAAACCTAGGTTTGTACTCCAAATTTAAACAACTAACCGGGAGGCCAGTGCATTTGCCGTCCGCCTAAGATATGCAGATGCAAATGCTGTACTTCCTGCCCGCCGTGTTTATTGCAGTTAATCACGGTTCGATAGCCGTTATCCGCCAAACCTTCCTGTTTCGCTATTTTTACCGCTGCTTGCAATAACTGTCCAGCCAAAACCGGATTATCCAAATCGTTTAAAGTCGGCACATGAACTTTTGGGATAATTAAAATATGTACTGGTGCTTGCGGATGTATATCACGAAATGCCAGCAAGTTTTCATCTTCATAAACCACATCAGGCTTAATCTGCCCGCTGGCCATTTTGCAAAACAAACAATTATCCATAGCAAATCCCCAAAGCTAGAACGGCATTTGAAAACCGGGAGGTAATGGAATTCCGGCGGTTACGCTTGCCATCTTTTCTTTTTTGAGTTTTGACACTTTATGCACCGCATCGTTAATTGCAGCCGCGACCAAATCTTCCAGCATATCGCGGTCATCACCGACCAAAGATGGATCAATAGTGACTCTGCGCACTTCCCGTTCGCCGGTCATTAAAATTTTCACCAAACCGCCACCAGATTCGCCGGTCACTTCCAAAGCTGCAATTTCTGCCTGTGCTTTTTTGACATCGTCCTGCATTTTTTGGGCTTGCTGCATAATGTTGCCTAAGGCATTTTTCATGTTTTCTTCTCCATTACTTCGGTAAAGATTATAAAGGTTCTATCGTACCCGGTACCACGCGAGCGTTAAAATTTTCTTTTAAAGCGATAACATTTGGATCCGCATTGATGGCATCAACCGCTGCTTGCTGCCTGTCATCACGCTGCTGCTGCTGCTGCATGGCAGGAGTGACATGAGAACTTTTTTGCGATTTCAGTGTCAGTTTTAAATCAGGCTTGCCAGTGTAATTCTGCAAAGCGGTTTGTAAATTTTCTTTAGCCTTTGAGCCAATCAGCGGATAAGCAGGGTCTAATAACAGCGTGCATTGGGCATTATCAATCTGCTCCAATACGCAATTGTTGGCTAATTGCTTGGTAGTACCAGCCAAATTCATCGCTGCTATGATTTGCTCCCATTGTGAACCGGTCGCTGATGCAGTAACAGGTTGTTGATAAACAGGATCAGCAGGTGAAGTAACTTGTTGGGGTGGCGCAATATTAACAGCTGGTGCTGCCACAGTTTGAGCTATGACTGGGCCGGATGCCACTGTTTGCGGAATTCGTGTTGTGTTTGATTTTGAGATTGCAGAGTTCTGATTTTCTGCGTTTACTGGTCTGAAAGTCAGCATTCGCAGCATCAGCATTTCAAAACCGGTGCGCGGGTCTGGGGCTAAATCAAAATCTTTTTGCCCGATTAAACCGATTTGGTAATACAGCTGCACATCTTCAGGCGGAATCTGAGCAGCAAATTCCGCTAACAGCGCAGCATCAAACTCCTGATCTTTATAGTCTGGCAACACTTGTAATAAAGCCACCCGATGCAAAACCCGCAACATTTGTTGCAATACATCGTTAAAGTCAGGCGTTAATTCGGCTATTTCGGCAATCGTCGCTAAAATCGCTTTGCCATCGTGAGCAGCCAATCTGCGCAATAAATCATCGACCGGTTGTTGTGCTACGGTGCCTAACATGGCACTGACATCCACTTTATTAACTCGACCTTGGCCAAACGCAATAGCTTGGTCGAGCAGACTCAAACCATCACGCATACTGCCATCAGCAGCGCGTGACAAAAGAATCAGGGCTTCGGGGTCAAATTCAATCTGCTCCTGCTGCAAAATAAACGTCATTTGCTTGCTGATTTGTTCCGGCAACAAACGTTTGAGGTTAAATTGCAGACAGCGGGATAAAACGGTGGCGGGAATTTTGTGCGGGTCGGTGGTCGCCAGCAGAAATTTTACATGTTCCGGTGGTTCTTCCAACGTTTTTAACAGCGCGTTAAAACTGCTGTTGGAAAGCATGTGCACTTCATCTATCAGATAGACTTTATATTTGCCTTGATTCGGCGCATATTGGGCGTTGTCCAATAAATCGCGGGTGTCTTCCACTTTGGTTCGGGAGGCGGCATCGACTTCAATCAAATCCATAAAGCGACCGCTATCAAAATCCCGACAGACAGCACATTGGCCGCAAGGATTAAAATCTTGCAAATTTTCGCAGTTGATGGCTTTGGCTAAAATTCGGGCAATGGTGGTTTTGCCTACGCCACGGGTGCCGGTAAATAAATAAGCATGATGTAATCGCTGATGCTGTAAAGCGTTAATAAGCGATTTTGAGACATGTTCCTGACCAACAATTGTAGAGAAATTTTGTGGCCGCCATTTTCTGGCAAGAACCTGATAAGCCATTAGAGACTCGAAGGAAATAACACGATGGGTGGTGACTATGCCAGCTACATCCCGGCACACGAATCTGCTGTTACCGTTGCTCCCTTCCGGACCTGGCGGGGTTCACAGCGTATCGTTGCGAGAGAACCGACACAATCACCATAACGTTTTTCAGTGGTTAGCTCTGAAACTTTGAGCATTATGCCTTAATTCGGCTTACAATGCAAGTTAAACCGCAGAAAGCTACAATTTTAAACCAGAAATATTCAAGCTTAAGGCAACAACTCAATGTTTTTACGTAAATTTCTGATAAAAATAATTTTATGGCAGTGTTTGACTCAAATCGTTGACTAAACCGTCAAACATGAACACGAAAAAGCATGATTGATTCTTGACATCTATCTATTCCTAAACGTAAGTTATCCGCTCTCCTAGAGCATAATCCTGATTAAGTGAACAACCCAGCGCCTCAAAATCCATTTGATATTAAATCCTTTTTAAAAAATCTCACCCAACGTCCCGGCATTTATAAAATGTTTAACGCGCAAGGCGAGATTATTTATATCGGTAAAGCCAAAAACCTGAAAAACCGCGTTTCCAGTTATTTCAAAACCCAATCTGCCTCACTCAAGCAGCAAACCATGGTGGCGAAAGTTGCCAATATTGAAGTCACTGTCACTCACACTGAAGCCGAAGCGTTATTGCTGGAAAGTCAGCAAATCAAGCAACATCTGCCGCGTTACAATATATGTCTGCGCGATGACAAATCCTATCCGTATCTGTTTATTTCCACGAATCAGGATTTTCCGCAATTGGCTTTCCATCGCGGTGCAAAGAAAAAAAACGGCCAATATTTCGGCCCTTATCCCAGCGCCAGCGCGGTGAAAGAAACCCTGAAACTGTTGCAAAAAATCTTTCCGGTGCGCCAGTGCGAGGACAGTTATTATAAAAGTCGCTCCCGCCCCTGTTTGCAGCATCAAATTCAACGCTGTACCGCTCCCTGTGTGGGATTGGTAACGAAAGAGCGTTATGCTGAAGATGTAGCCAATACCATTTTGTTTTTGCAAGGCAAAGGCGACACCCTGATTAATCAGCTGATTGCGAAAATGGAGCAAGCAGCTAAAACGTTGCAATTTGAGCAGGCAGCGAGCTTTAGAGATCAAATTGCCCGCTTGCGTGCGGTTTTGGAAAAACATTTTATGCAAGGTGAGCGCGGTGACATGGATATTATTGCTTGTGCTGTGGCCGGCGATTTGGCCTGTGTGCAAGTTTTCTTTATTCGACATGGAACATTGCTGGGGAATAAATTATTTTTTCCAAAACTGCACGATGATGTTGCTGCGCCCGAAGCCGTATTGCAGGCATTTATTCCTCAATATTATCTGGAAAAACAACTGCCACACGAATTGATTGTTAGCCATGCCTTGGAAGAAACTGAATTGTTGACGCAGGTTTTGAGTCAGCAGGCCGAACATACGGTAACGATTTCGCATAATGTTCGCACTGAACGGCAAAAGTGGCTGCAAATGGCCATTACCAATGCGCAAAACTCGTTGACCAGCAAATTAGCCGACAAACAAAGTCTGCTGGCGCGATTCGTGAATTTGCAGCATGAACTGAAATTGCCGCACACACCGCAACGTCTGGAGTGCTTTGATATTAGCCACACCCAAGGCGAACAAACCGTGGCATCCTGCGTCGTGTTTAACACTGAAGGGGCGTTGAAGTCTGCTTATCGACGCTTTAATATTGAAGGCGTTAAACCCGGTGATGATTATGCCGCGATTTATCAGGCGGTATTACGGCGGTTCAAGCGGATAAAACAGGGCGAATATCCAGTGCCTGACATTCTGTTTATTGATGGTGGCAAAGGTCAAGTAGAACAAGCCCGAAAGGCAGTGAGCGAAACAGGCTTAAACAATGTTATGATAGTAGGAGTTTCAAAAGGCCCTGATCGCAAAGCCGGAATGGAAAAATTGATTTTAGTCGATCAGGAGCAGCCGTTAGCCGTGACTACCGGAGCCAGTGCGTTATTGCTGATTCAACAAATCCGAGATGAAGCGCACCGTTTCGCAATCACCGGACACCGGCAACGGCGCAGTAAAGCCAAAACACAGTCGGCATTAGAAGACATAGCGGGATTAGGCCCGAAAAGACGACAAAGTTTATTAAAACAGTTTGGAGGACTGCAAGGTATAGCCCGCGCGGGCGTGGATGCACTTTGCAGTGTAGATGGCATTAGCGAACAATTAGCACAACGAATTTACGACACATTTCACCCTCAAGATGGCAGTTGAATTTAATCTCCCCACTTATTTAACCTTGTTGCGGATTGCGCTGATTCCGTTATTGGCGATCATTTTTTATTTGCCCTGGGACTCTGCAAATCTTGCCTGCACAATCATTTTCGTGTTCGCTGGAATTACTGATTGGTTAGATGGCTATTTAGCCCGAAAAATGGCGCAAGAAACACCTTTTGGTGCGTTTCTTGATCCTGTTGCTGATAAATTAATGGTGGCTTTCGTTCTGGTTTTGCTGGTGCAAAGCGAAAGTAGTGCCTAT
>CAIQWF010000041.1 GCA_903875455.1 uncultured Pseudomonadota bacterium | reverse complement strand
GTGATTAATGACGCTCTTTTTAAGTTGATTTTTACGTTTGAGAATACCATTAAAGCCTTATTTTGTTTTCTGGCGTTTAACCAGAAGTCCGAGCCGAGCTAAATTTTTGTCATGTACAGAGCAAAGAGTTTTAAAGTATCCAAAAATTCAGAAGCGGTTGAAGTGGTCGCCTGAAAAGATTGACCGGTTTGTGCAGTTGTTGGCTTATCGTGCTGAAGTTGTTGATATTGGCGGAGTAGAAGCTTCTGTACCGCAAGATAAGGATGATGAAATGTTATTGGCTACATTGATTGCGGCAAAAGCAGATTATTTGGTAACAGGCGATGGTGATTTATTGGCTTTGCGGAATAGTCATTCTATTGTTACGCCTGCTGAGTTTTTGGACTTGCAGGATAAATTTTATTTGACACGCTAAAAACAATCTGTATAATCCGCCGCCATGTTGAAATATTAGCTTTCAACCTCTGCGTTAAGCAGTTCAAATTATCCTCATCTTTATTTTTATATCTTTTAGTCTAAGCTGTTTTTAGCTTAAAAATAGTTTGGCACTCGTGGCTGTTAAGGTCGCAACCATTCGTTAGTTTTTCATTTTTTTAAGTTTATTTTTTGGGCTTTTCTACGTCTGTCGGTTTTGCCGATGATGTCGTGTTATGCCTTATTCACCCGAACTCAACTAACGGAGCTTTACGCTATGCAAATCATCACCGAAAAAGATAATCAATTGGTTGCGCAGTCAGTTAATGAAACAACCGTTACAGAGTCACATTTTGAAAAATGTAAACGGTTAGCCGAACAAGGAGATGCTAATAGTCAATGGTGGTTGGGACACATTTACAAATCTGGACTTGAAAATGTTAAACAAGACTGTGTAGAAGCATTTAAGTGGTATAAAAAAGCCGCCGAACAAGATCCTTATTGCTACTATGATTTAGGCAATTGCTATCGAGACGGCTGTGGAGTTGAACAAAATGATGTTAAGGCATTTGAGTCGTATAAAACAGCAGCAGAACATCAGAATTTTGAAGCACAACTTTGTTTAGCAGATTGTTATTATTATGGAAAAGGTGTTGAACAAGATTATAGTCAAGCCGCTTATTGGTATGAAAAACACGGTTATTCAGAAGGAAACATGCTGTCTCGATGGCTTAATGCTCATATTAAAATGAAAAATTTCGAGTTCGCTAAACAATCTATTGAGGAATTTTATAGTGATGATTTTGATGATGAGAAAAATTATAAGGATACTTGCATAACTGCTATTGAATTAGCTGAACAATTAGAGGAAAAAAACAAACAACTTGAACAAGCAAATGAACAGTTAAAAGCTAAAGAAAAAGAATTAGAAGACATGATGTCCATGTTTGCGCATAAATTCCGCAGCCCGCTCGATGCCATCCTTTACAACACCAGCCACGACAACGACCCCAAACTCTACGCCGAAGCTGCCCAAACCATGCGCGGCCTGCTCGATGTCTTCAGCATCATCTCCACCGATGACCAAATCCTGAAAGACAAAATCAAAAACGACCATCAAGGACACAACCGCTTAAACACCGTATTAAGCAAAACCCTCGACAACCTGCTGCTGCACTTGTTATCCAGCGCAGGCACGGAAAAAATCCATCAGCATTATATGAGCTATGCCAAAGCGCAAGGCAAAATAGACGCAACGGTATCGCCCAAAGAATGGTACAACGACTATTTTGAACTGGAACGGCAATTACAAACCGAATGGGAACAGAGCTTTTCCGCACTGATTCAACAATCCGTCGATTTTGCCGAACGCTTAAACTGGATAGAACAGCACTTTTTTAAACTGGAGATTATCGGCTTTGCGCGTGACGATATTCACTTTAAGGAATACGGCTTTACCGAATCGTTTTTAACCATTCTGCTGAATGAAATTCTGGTGAATGCGTTTAAATATTACTTTTCCGAAACCCGCCAGCCGGTGATTCTGGAATGGTCAGAATGCGACGGCCAACAAATATTAAGCTGCCGCAATCCCAGCAGCCGCCGCGAACGCACTGCTTCCAAAGGCAGCGGCAAAGGCCATTCCTTTTTATCTAATTTGGCGCGGAAAATCGGCTCACAATTTACCAGACCGAAATCGCAGGATAATTTTGTGTTAGAGTTTGCGATTCCCAGCGAGTTATTGATTTCCAATGCGTAGGCTGGGTTAGCTTATCGAACAGGAGTGAGAGAAGCGTAACCCAACACTGAGCGGTAGTTTTTAACGCTGGCGTTGGGTTACGCTTTTTTGCTAGTCGCAAAAAATGCTAACCCAACCTACATTTTTTAATTTTCGAGGTAAAAATGAGCTATTTTTTATGGATTGAAGATTTTGAAAACGGCCATCCTAAAATTACATCCAGTTATGTATTAAGCAGTATTTTAGATGAAAATCTTTTTCCCGATGATGTGCGGCAATTAAGAACACATTTAAAAAATCAGGGCATTTTTTTAGAAACCAATATGCAGGATAGTTTAAATTTCATCAGAAACAAATTATCCACTATTGATTATATTATTCTCGATATAGATTTTCCGGTGGCAGATAAAAATGATGAAATTAATCAAGATATTTTAACGCTACTGGAAAATTTTGAAGGCTATCAAAAAATTGCAGATGAAAATGAAGATATTGCCGAAATTCAAAACAAATGCAACAAGTTAAAAGAGATTGCCGGTTTTTATCTTTACACTGAATTGATATTTGAATTAGGTTTTCCTAAAGAACATATTTTATTTTGTTCAAATCACGGCGAGAATACTAAAACCATTCAAAAAGCGTTTAAAGATGCAAAAATAGCCTTGCCGCCCATTTATCAAAAATCCGACGCCACCGTAAAAGAATGGGTTAAAGAAAAATATGATAATCCTTATTCACGTTTGCGACGCGGGATTATTGAGGGTTGCAAGCATTTAAAGAACTTAACCGAAAAAGAATTTCGTTTTAACGATTTTATCAAGGATGATGATAAGAAAATCGGCCT
>CAIQWF010000040.1 GCA_903875455.1 uncultured Pseudomonadota bacterium | reverse complement strand
CGTAAATGAATTAGGATCTTTTTTAAGGGGCTATAAAAGTAATGGTCAAAAGTAAATCACCCTCTGAACATTCAGCGATTGAACATCAAGCACTGCGTCTTTTTACCGAAAAAGCTTATCTTGATTATTCCATGTATGTCATTCTTGACCGAGCCTTGCCGCATATTGGTGATGGCTTAAAACCTGTACACCGCCGCGTTCTGTACGCGATGAACGTCTTGGGAAATGACTGGAACAAACCTTATAAAAAATCCGCCCGTGTAGTCGGGGACGTGATCGGTAAATACCATCCGCATGGCGACACTGCCGTTTATGACACCATTGTGCGAATGGCACAGCCGTTTTCCTTGCGTTACATGCTGATTGATGGCCAAGGAAACTTCGGTTCTGTGGACGGCGACGCCCCTGCGGCGATGCGTTATACCGAAGTGCGGATGGCGAAAATCGCCCATGAATTATTGGCGGATTTGGATAAAGAAACCGTTGATTTCGTTCCCAACTATGACGAGTCCGAATCTGAGCCTGCGGTAATGCCAACCCGGATTCCAGCATTATTGATTAACGGTTCATCCGGTATCGCAGTTGGAATGGCAACCAATATTCCGCCGCATAATTTGTCCGAAGTGGTTTCGGCCTGCCTAGCCTTAATCGACAATCCCGCCTTGAGCATTCCTGAACTCATGCTCCACATTCCCGGCCCTGATTTTCCGACCGCAGGTTTTATCAACGGCTCATCCGGCATTTACGATGCTTACTGCACCGGACGCGGCAAAATTTATTTACGGGCCCGCTGTCATTTTGAAGAGTTCGGCGAACAAGGCCGGCAAGCAATTATCGCCACCGAACTTCCATATCAAGTCAACAAAGCCACACTGCAAATCAAGATTGCCGATTTGGTCAAGGAAGGCAAACTCGAAGGCATTTCCGGGATTCGTGACGAGTCCGACAAAGACGGAATGCGTTTGGTGATTGAACTCAAACGCGGCGAAGTTCCCGAAGTCGTGTTAAACAATCTCTATAAACAAACCCAACTGCAAACCGTGTTCGGTCTGAATATGGTCGCCATTTCCAATGGCCGCCCGTATTGCATGAACTTGAAAGAAATTCTGCTTGCCTTCATCAATCACCGCCGCGAAATTGTCACCCGCAGAACCATTTATCTGCTGCGCAAAGCCCGTGAACGTGCGCATATTCTGGAAGGCTTGGCGGTCGCGTTATCGAACATTGATGAAATGATTGCATTGATTAAGGCCTCAAAAACTCCAGCCGAAGCAAAAGAGACCTTGCTGGCCAGAACCTGGGATGCAGGCTTGGTGACAAAGTTTTTGGACAAAGCCGATGCTGACCGCTCCCGTCCTGATGATTTGCCGGCGGAATTCGGCATTCATAACGGCGCTTATAAACTTTCTGAAGCCCAGGCCCAAGCCATTCTGGAACTGCGGCTGCATCGTTTAACCGGCCTGGAGCAGGATAAACTGCTGGCGGAATACCAACAATTGCTGGAATTAATCGACAGTTATTTGGCGATTCTGGCCAGTGATATGCGCTTGATGGAGGTGATTAAAGAAGAACTGGAGCAAATCAAAGCCGAATACAGCGATAAACGCCGTACCGAAATCTTGCAGGATTATTCCAATTTGTCGGCGGAAGATTTAATTACCGAAGAAGATATGGTCGTCACCATGTCGCACGAAGGTTATGTGAAAGCGCAGCCTTTGACCGATTACAAGGCCCAACGCCGTGGTGGACGCGGCAAATCAGCCACTGCAACCAAAGAAGAAGATTTTATCGACAAGCTGATTATTGCCAATACCCACGACACAATTTTGTGTTTTTCCTCTGCCGGAAAAGTCTATTGGCTGAAAGTCTATGAATTGCCGGTTGGCAGTCGAGGCTCACGCGGCAAGCCGTTTGTGAATTTATTGCCGCTGGAACAAAACGAAAAAATCAACGCCATGTTGACTGTGCGTGAATACAGCGATGACAAATTTATTTTCATGGCGACTTCGGCAGGAACAGTCAAGAAAACACCGTTGAAAGAATTTGAACGCCAACGCACCACTGGCAAAATTGCGATTGATTTACACGAAGGCGATACGCTAGTTGGTGTTGCAGTGACCGATGGGCAACAAAATGTGATGCTGTTTAGCAGTGATGGCAAGGCGATTTGTTTCAATGAAACTGATGTGCGCTCGATGGGACGTTCTGCCGCAGGGGTGCGCGGAATTCGTCTGCGCGAAGGCGATAAAGTGATTGCGTTAATTATTGCCACCGAAGGCACGGTGTTAAGCATTACCGAAAACGGTTTTGGCAAGCGCACCTTAGTAGAAAAATTCAATCCGCAAGGGCGCGGCGGTCAAGGCGTGATTGCGATTCAAACTTCGGAACGCAATGGGCAAGTCGTTGGCACTTTATTGGTAAATGATACCGATGAAATTATGTTGATTACCGATGGCGGCATTTTGGTCAGAACGCGGGTGGCGGAGATTTCTGTGGTGGGGCGAAATGCCCAGGGCGTAACCATTATTCGTTTGGATAAAGGCGAGAAAGTGGTTGGCGTGGATAGGTTGGATGGTTTGGCGGGTGAAGAAGAAAGTGATGCTTCTTTAGATGATGCGGTTGCTGATGATTCGACTAATGAAACGGATGCGGAAATATTGCCAGATAGCGAAACATCTAATCCTGATGATAGTGAGGAAGAATAAGCATTATGATGACATTAACTATTCCTGATGATATAGAGCAACAATTAAAAGTTGCCGCCAAAAATAAACATCTTAGCCTTTCTGATTTTGTTTTGTCTTTATTACAAAATGCGGTTAAACAGCAAGAGAATGAAACAGAAACGGTGTCTTGTTTTGATTTGATGAAAGATAGTTTAGGCTGTATTGAAGATGCACCGAGCGATTTGTCTGTTAATAAAAGTTATTTTTCAGGCTATGGCCAATGAAACGTCATGTCATTATTGACACAGGTGTTTTAGTTGCGTTGTTGAATAAGAAAGATACCTATCATCAATGGGCTGTGAATCAACTCAAAAACATTCAGCCACCTTTGCTGACTTGTGATGCGGTGATTTCTGAAACCAGTTTTTTGTGTGGAAGGCAGCAGCAAAGTATCGCGGTTATTTTCAATTATTTGAAATCAGGAGTTATTGAAACGCCGTTTTATTTTGCGACTGAGCATGAAGCAATTGAAAAGTTAATGCTGAAATATTGTAATGTGCCGATGTCTTTTGCGGATGCGTGTTTAGTGAGAATGTCAGAGCAGCATAAAAATAGCAGTGTTTTTACGTTGGATAGTGATTTTTTGCATTATCGTAAAAATGGTAGCGATGTTATTTCGTTGATTTATCCTGAAAAATAAATGAAAGCCCCATCATCAGTTAAAACATTAGAAAACTTTGGTCGCGAAAGACTTTCTAAGTCTTTTTTTATGCGAGACTTTCTCTATTCAGAAATATCTCAAATTGAAGGAATTCCGAATATTCCTGATGACCCAGAACTCGCAATTATGGCAGGCAAAGCCCTTTGTCAAAATGTTCTTGAACCAATACAGGAGCAATTAGGTCGTATAAGTATTCGTTCTGCCTATAGGTCTTGTGCTGTAAATGCAAAAGGTGCTGAAAACAAAAATCAGTATAATTGCTCAAGAAATGAATCCAACTATGCAAGGCACATTTGGGATAGGCGTGATAAAAATGGTTACATGGGAGCCACGGCTTGCATTATTGTAAACTCTTTTATTCCATACTATGAGCGCACAAATAACTGGGCAGCATTGGCATGGTGGATACATGACAATATACCTGGTTATTCATCCATGAGTTTTTTTCCAAAGTTTGCGGCTTTTAATATTTCTTGGCATGAGATTCCCAAAAGAGAAATATATAGCTACATTGAACCCAAAGGATACCTTACCCGTCACGAAATGCCGAACTCCAATGGTAGTCATAAAGCAGAATACGAGGCTTTTTTAAGTGATCTTAATAGATGAATATCACGCCAATCCAACAAATCAGCTTTTCTGAATGCAGCACTGAATTTCCTAAAATATTTAATCGTGTATTAAAAAATCACGAAGTCATTTCAGTTCGGAAAGAATCTTCGCAAGAAATTATTATGTTAGAAGCAAAAGAATACAGCAGCTTAATGGAAACACTTTATTTATTAAGCAATCCTATTAATGCTGAACGTTTGCGGAAAAGTATTTCGCAACATAAATAGACCTAAATAATCCCCAAACCCAACGGAGAAAATAATGAGCAGAGTTTTTAATTTCAGTGCAGGGCCTTCAATGTTGCCGGAATCCGTGTTGCAACAAGCCCAGGCTGAAATGTTAGATTGGCAAGGCAGCGGCATGTCGGTAATGGAAATGAGCCATCGCGGTGCGGAATTTATGTCCATCGCTGAACAAATGAAACAGGATTTGATTGAATTAATGGCGATTCCTGCCAATTATAAAGTGCTGTTTTTGCAAGGCGGCGCGACCGGACAATTTTCCTTTATTCCGCAAAACATTCTGCGCGGCAAAACCAAAGCCTGTTACGTCAACACCGGCGCGTGGTCAAGCAAAGCAATTCAGGACGCTGGAGCTTATTGTGACGTGATTGTTTCCGCCAGTTCAGAAGACAGCAAATTTACTACGATTCCAAATATCGCTGATTGGGCAATCGACCAGGATGCAGCATATTTGCATTACACCAGCAACGAAACCATTCACGGTGTTGAATTCAGCGAAATCCCTGATTCACAAGGCTTGCCGCTGGTGTCGGATATGTCATCAAACATTTTATCCCGTCCGCTGGATGTTAGTCGTTACGGCATTATTTACGCTGGGTCACAAAAAAATATGGGACCTGCGGGCGTGACTGTGGTGATTGTGCGTGATGATTTGATCGGCAACGTCGCTAAAGGTTTGCCTGATGCGTTTAATTATGCGGTGCAGGCAAAAAATGATTCAATGCTGAATACACCGGCTTCTTATAGCTGGTATTTAGTTGGTTTAGTGTTGCAATGGTTGAAACAACAAGGCGGAGTGGCAGCGATTGAACAACACAATATCGCCAAAGCCGCACGTTTGTATGCAGCAATCGACAAATCCGCGTTGTATTCAAATCCGGTTGAAGTCGCGTATCGCTCACGGATGAACGTGCCGTTTGTGTTATCGGATGCTAATTTGGATAAAGCCTTTTTAGCGGGTGCAGAAAAAGCTGGACTCACTTCGTTAAAAGGTCATCGTTCCGTTGGTGGAATGCGTGCCAGTATCTACAACGCGATGCCAGATGCAGCGATTACAGCCTTGATTGACTATATGGCAGAATTCGAGCGTACTCACTAACTATTTTTTTGTATTGTCGGCGCTGTCTCTTACTCACAGCACCGGCTTTTAGTGATCCTTGATCAGCTTGTCATAAGTAGTTTATTCTCGCTTTTAAAAACATCCCTCGCCCATTAAAGCTCTCACCGACAGCACTAAATTACTTATTCAGGAGCAGATTATGAAAACAATGAAACTCTCCGAGTTATCCCTTTATCTTGAGCAACGGGGTTTTCCCAATACGATTGATGGTAATCAGGAGCTGGAAATTGTTGGGGTTAATACCTTGCATGAAGCAAAAGTGGGCGAAATCAGCTTTCTGGCGAATATTAAATATCGGGAGCAATTACTTGATACCAAAGCCTCCGCCGTTATTGTCAATCTTGATGACTCAAAACCTGAAACCTTAACCGTAATCCGTTGTGCCGACCCTTATGGCGCGTTGGCGGCAACCGTCATCGGGATTCATGGTGTGCGCAAGCATCCGCAATGGGGAATCGATGCCAGAACGCAAATTGCCAGCACCGCCCAGATTGGCACCAATGCCAATATTGGCCCTTTTGTCACCATTGATGAGCAGGTCGTGATTGGCGATAACGTGATTTTATATCCCGGCTGTTACATCGGTTACGGCGCAGTTTTAGGTGATAACGTTACCCTATATCCGAATGTGGTGGTTTATGATGGCAGCCGCATCGGTGATCAGGTCAGTTTACATGCCGGCACTGTAATCGGTCAGGACGGCTTGGGTTATGCCTCAGTTGAAGGCCGCTGGATGAAAATTCCGCAAGCAGGCTGGGCAGTTGTTGAAAACGATGTGGATATGGGCGCAAACTGTGCAATTGACAGAGCTACTTTAGGTGAAACCCGTGTCGGTGAAGGCTCTAAATTCAGTGATGCGGTGGTGATTGGACACGGCACCAAAGTCGGCAAGCACAATATGTACGTTGCTCAAGTTGGTTTAGCAGGTTCTGTAAATGTCGGCGACCATGTGACAATGGGCGGACAAGTCGGGGTTGCCGGACATTTGACAATTGGTGATAACGTCACTATCGGCGCAAAAACCGGCATTTGGGGCGATCTGGAAGCCAACGAACGCTATTTCGGCATTCCGGCATTCAAATGGAAACAATTCTGGCGACAAGTGGCGGCAATGAAAGAAATGCCTGATGCGCTAAAAAAATTGCGCAAACTGGAAAAAGAACTGGAAACCTTAAAAGCGCAATTGCAAAACCATGACTGAAAATAACACGTTAGCAGTGATTGCCGGGGCGGGAAAATTCCCGGCCATGGTGATTGAAGGCGCGAAACAACACGGCTTGCGGGTAGTGGTTTTAGGTTTAAAAGAAATCGCTGATGCCAGTTTAGCCGAAATTGCCGATGAATTTTACTGGGTCGCACCGTTGCGGCTGAATGACTGGCTGAAAAAATTACATCAGGTTGGTGCAAAGCAAGCGGTGATGGCCGGTTATGTGCAGAAAAAAAACATGTTCCGCCGCTTTGGAATCTTCAGCTTTTTACCCGACCAGCTGTTTTTAAAACTCTGGTTCAAGGACATTCCAGACAGACGCAATGATACTGTGCTCACTGCTGTTGCAAACTTGTTATCCCAACATGGTGTTGAACTTCAGGATGTAACACGCTATTGTCCTTCAGTGCTGGCGCCTAAAGGCATTTTGGGGGCGGAAACAGCCAGTGCCAATTTTATGGCGAGATGTGCAATTTGCCTGGAGCATTGCCAAAGAAATGGGCAGACTGGATATAGGCCAGTCGATTGCGGTAAAAAACGCCGAAATTATTGCCGTAGAAGCGATTGAAGGCACTGACCTGATGATTGAGCGGGCCGGTAATCTGTGCAGAAACGGCAACTGGACGCTGGTTAAAGTCGCCAAACCGAATCAGGACATGCGCTTTGATGTCCCGACTATTGGCATTAATACTCTTGAAAACTTGTATCGTCACAGCGGAACGGCTTTAGTGATTGAAGCAGGCAAAACAGTGATTGTCGATATGCAGGAAGTTATTACACTGGCCAATCGCTATCGTATTGTGCTGTTGGCAATTGATGACACTCTGGCTCAGGCTGCTTTAATCGATGCTTAAACGAAACTCAATAAAATCCGCGTTCAACACAACAAGCTTATTCTCCTAGATATAAACATGAAAAGAGACTGGGATTTAATCCGGCAAATTTTATTCGCTGTTGAAGCCGCAGAAGCTAACGAAAAGATTAGTGATAATGATATTGCTGGCTGCACTCCTGAAAATTTTCACCATAACGCGATTTTATTAACAGAAGCCGGATTTGTTCACGCCATGGTCTTGCAAAATCTTGAAACCACCTTGATTGAAAGCTTAACCTGGGAAGGTCACGAATTTCTCGATTCCATTCGCAGTGATGCCACTTGGGATAAAATTAAAAGCACCGCCAAGGAAAAAAGCATCGAGCTTTCTTTTGCTTCGATTAAAGCCATCGAAACTCATTTTCTCAACGCAATCATCGCCTTATTATAAATAGATTAGTAGTTTAAGCTAACATAACAGGACACTACGCTATGTCATCCGTCATCCCACTTTCTGAAATCCGCAAAAAAATCGACTCTATTGACCTGCAAATTTTAAACCTTCTCAATCAACGTGCCGAATGCGCAGAAGAAGTTGCAAAAACCAAAATCGCGCAAGGAGAAACCGGCACATTTTACCGTCCTGACCGTGAAGCCTTGGTATTGCGACGGATTAAAGAACTGAATCAAGGACCGTTGTCCGATGATACGGTGATGCGCTTTTTTCGTGAGATTATGTCCGCCTGCCTGGCACTAGAAAAACCGCTGGACGTCGCATTTTTAGGGCCGGAAGGCACATTCACCCAACAGGCAGCCTTCAAGCATTTCGGTCATGCGGTCAACACCATTCCGGTTGCGAATATCAACGAAATTTTCAGCGAAGTGGAAAGTAAACATTGCCAGTTTGGGGTTGTGCCGGTGGAAAATTCTACCGAAGGCGTGATTACACATACTTTGGACAGATTCTTGGCTTCGCCGTTACAAATCTGTGGCGAAGTGGAAATCCGGGTACATCAAAATTTAATGGGCTTAATGGATGAGTTGAGCAAAATCAGCGAAGTTTATTCGCATCAACAATCGTTAGCCCAATGTCGGCAATGGCTGGATGCAAATTTACCCAATGCCAAACGCACGGCAGTTGCGAGTAATGCAGAAGCCGCAAAACTGGCTTTGGCAGATTCGAGTAAAGCGGCGATTGCCGGGAAAGTGGCAGCGGACTTATATCAACTCAACGTGCTGGAAAAAAACATTGAAGATGAGCCGAATAATACCACCCGATTCATTATCATCGGTCAGCAGCAACCCAGCTCTACCGGCTTGGATAAAACTTCGCTAGTCGTTTCCACCGGCAATCAATCCGGCGCATTGCACAAAATTATCCAGCCTTTTGCCCAATACGGTATTAGCATGACCCATATTGAATCGCGCCCATCGCGGCAAGGTTTGTGGGATTATGTGTTTTTCATCGACATCGATGGCCATCGCGAAGATGCAAATGTTGGCAAAGCTTTGGATGAATTGAAAGCCAATACCACGATGCTGAAAATTTTGGGTTCATATCCGAAAGCGGTGATTTAGTTTTCTGTTTACAAAAATGGAAAAAAATGAAAATGATTAAGAAAAAGCGTTTTTCACAAATTAATTTGCGCAGTGCTTTGGAAATTGTTGGCATTAATAAACTTAATGACTGGCGAATTGAATTTAGCCCCAAAAAGCCTTCTGAATATTATTTAACAACAGTTAAAAAATTAAAGGCCCATTTTGATTTATCCTTATCAGAAGCGGCAAAATTATTATTGATAGACGCAGTTTTATTAGAAGCTATAGATAAATTTCCACAATTAAAAGTGTGGAAAGAAGCGACTTTACAAACCGACTCATTAACAGGAATTGTGGATTATTTAATTGCCCCGCAGGGCAAAGTTTATCAAGCACCTTTATTGTGTGTAGTTGAAGCCAAAAAAGATGATTTTGAAAAAGGACTCGCACAATGCTTAACCGAAATGTATGCTTGTCTATTGTATAATCAACCGCATCATCAATTTCCTATTTATGGGATTATTACAAACGGCAGTTTATGGCAGTTTTATTATTTGGATTTAGATAAAACCTGTTATGAAAGCGTAGCCTATTCTGAAGCACAAATTGCCGATATTTTAGGGATTTTGCATGAAATCTTAACCGCGTGTGAAAACAATATTTTAGCGGAAAGTAAAAAATCCTCCCTCATGTAACTTTTATCATTTGAACTTAAAAAATGTCTGACTGCGATTCATTATTTAACCTTGCCTTATCGGGCGTACAAAAACTTGTTCCTTACGTTCCCGGCAAACCGATTGAGGAATTACAACGGGAATTAGGTTTAACTGAAGTTATTAAATTAGCTTCTAATGAAAATCCATTAGGTCCTAGTCCAAAAGCGTTAGCTGCAATTCACAAAGCACTGCCAGAACTCACGCTTTATCCTGATGGCAGTGGCTTTAAATTAAAAACGGCGTTAGCGGCAAAATTAAAAGTTGAAACCAATCAAATTACCTTAGGCAATGGCTCGAATGATGTATTGGAAATTATTGCCCGAACTTTTTTAAGTCCTGAATTTAATTCCGTATTTTCGCAACATGCGTTTGCAGTTTATCCGATTGTTACCCAAGCTATCGGAGCAAAAGCGAATGTTGTTCCGGCGATTAATTACGGCCATGATTTAAACGGCATGTTAAAAGCGGTGAATGAAAAAACACGCATTGTTTTCATTGCCAATCCGAATAATCCGACTGGAACATTAATCGAAAAAAATGAATTAAAAGCCTTTATTTCTCAATTACCGCCAACAGTGATTTGTGTATTGGATGAAGCGTATTTTGAATATATGGATGAGGATAAAAAAGCCGATTCTATTAGTTGGATTTCTGAATATCAAAATTTAATTGTTAGCCGGACATTTTCTAAAGCTTATGGATTAGCCGGTTTGCGTGTCGGTTATTGCGTTTCTCATCCAACCATTGCGGATTTATTAAATCGGGTTAGACAGCCCTTTAATAATAATAGTTTGGCATTAGTGGCAGCGGAAGCGGCTTTAAATGATGAGGAGTATTTGCAAAAGTCTGTGCAAGTCAATAATCAAGGCATGAAACAATTAACCGATGCTTTTAAAGCGTTAAATTTAAAGTGGATTCCTTCCAGTGCAAATTTTGTTTCGGTAGATTTAAACCGTCCAGCGTTGCCGATTTATCAGGCGTTATTGCAAAAAGGCGTGATTGTGCGTCCGGTGGCCAATTATGAAATGCCGAATCATTTGCGGGTGAGTATTGGTACGGACTATGAGAATCAGAAGTTTATTGATGCTTTAACGGCTGCACTAAAATAATGTTTAATAAACTCTGCATTATCGGCGTAGGATTAATTGGCGGCTCAATTGCCAAAACTGCACGGCAAAATAATTTAGCCAAAACAATTGTTGGGTTCGGACGCGAACAGGATTTAGATAATTTAAAAACCGCTCAAGAATTAAATGTCATTGATGAATATTCTTTCAACATTGCCGAAGCCGTTGCAAATGCCGATTGCGTAATTATCGCCACGCCAGTTGCCAGTTTTCAGGCTATTTTCACTACATTAAAACCCTATTGGAATCAGCAAACGATTTACACCGATGTTGGCAGCACAAAAGCTAACATTGTTGAAGCGGCAAAAAAGGCATTTGGTGAAATTCCTGTGAATTTTGTTCCGGCTCATCCGATTGCAGGCGCAGAAAATAGCGGCGTGGAAGCGGCTTTGGTGGATTTGTTTGTCAACCGACGTTTGATTATTACGCCATTGGGAAATACCGATTCCGTTGCTTTGCAAAAAGTTCAAATTTTTTGGCAAGGTTTAGGCGCGTTGGTTTCCATTATGGATGTCGAGCAACACGATAAAATCTTCGCAGCGACCAGCCATTTGCCGCATTTACTGGCGTTTGCTTTGGTTGACATGCTCGGACATCAAGACGAGAAAAGCGAAATTTTCAAATACGCAGCGGGCGGTTTCCGTGATTTCACCCGCATTGCTTCCAGCGACCCGACCATGTGGGCAGATATTTGTACCGCGAACAAAGAAGCGATTTTGCCGTTAATCGAGCAATTGCAGTCAGAATTGGCTAAAATACACGGTTTGCTGATTAACGATGATTATCAACAACTTTTTGCGACGTTTGCGTATGCTAAATCAGCACGGCAACGGTTTTTAGACCAATTTAAACTCTAGCTGAGTAATCTTTATGATGCAGCCTTGTCCTGTTTGTGATAGTGATAGTGCCCCCCTTGATGTTGTTGATTTTAACAAATCTTGCGATGAACCAAGAGGTTATTATCTTCCGCTTTCAGGCATCCCTATTTATTATTTTTTATGCCCACAATGTGGCTTTTGTTTTGCGCCCGAAATGTATAAATGGGATATCACAGAGTTTGAAAACAAAATCTATAATAGCGATTATGTAAAGGTCGACCCTGATTATGTTGAGACTCGCCCTAAATCTAATGCTAAATTTTTAATTGATATTATAGGTAATAAAAGTACCCGCATTAAACATTTGGATTATGGCGGGGGAGACGGGTTACTTAGCAAGCTTTTAAAAGACACCGGTTGGCAATCCACTTCTTACGACCCTTTTGTAAACAGAGATGTTAGTCTGAATAGTTTAGGCAAATTTGATTTGATTACCGCTTTTGAAGTCTTTGAGCATGTTCCGCAAGTAAAAAAACTTGTTGCAGATTTGTCATCACTGCTTGTTGATAATGGTGTGGTGCTTTTTTCCACATTATTATCTGACAAGGAGATTGAGGCACAAAAACGTATTACCTGGTGGTACGCATCACCTCGTAATGGACATATCAGCCTTTTTTCACAAAAAAGCCTACAAATTCTTTGCGCTCAAGAAAATTTTCAGTTGGGTTCGTTTTCATCTGGATTTCACGCCATTTGGAAAAAAGTTCCCTCATGGGCAAGTCATTTTATTCGAGTTAATTAACTTAACCAAAAAATTTACAACACAACCTTTTAACTATTATGTCTGAATCAATTACCTTTAAAGTCCAACCCGGCGGCAGTTTAAACGGCACAGTCAGAGTGCCCGGCGATAAATCCATGTCACACCGCTCCATCATGCTTGGCTCTTTGGCAGAAGGCGTAACGCATGTCACCGGTTTTCTAAATGCTGAAGATGCAATTTCAACGCTGGAAGCTTTCCGCGCGATGGGTGTGCAAATCGAAGGGCCTGTCAATGGCGAAGTCACTATTTACGGCGTTGGCAAACACGGCTTGAAAGCACCGAAAGAACCTTTGTATTTAGGCAACTCCGGCACTTCAATGCGTTTGTTAAGCGGTTTGTTGGCAGGACAGGATTTTGACAGTACGTTGACGGGCGATAAATCTTTGTCAGGTCGGCCAATGCGCCGCGTCACTCAACCATTAGCATTAATGGGCGCGAAAATTGAAACGCAGGAAAACGGTACTGCGCCGTTACATATCAAAGGCACAAAAAACCTGAAAGGCATTGACTACACCATGCCAATTGCCAGTGCCCAGGTTAAATCGTGTTTATTGTTGGCCGGAATGTATGCTTCGGGCGAAACCAGTGTCACTGAACCTGCGCCAACCCGCGACCACACTGAGAGAATGTTGACCGGTTTTGGTTATCCTGTAAAACGCGAAGGCAGCAAAGCCACTATCACTAGCGCAGGAAAATTAACGGCGACGAATATTGACGTACCAAGCGATATTTCTTCTGCGGCATTTTTCCTGGTCGGAGCGTCCATTGCGCCAAATTCTGATGTGACTTTACAGCATGTCGGCATTAATCCAACCCGCACCGGCATTATTGATATTCTGCGCTTGATGGGCGCGAATATTGAAATTCTGAATCCGCGCGAAGTCGGCGGTGAACCCGTTGCAGATTTGCGTGTCACTTCCAGCGAATTGCACGGCATTCATATTCCTGAAGACTTGGTGCCGTTAGCGATTGATGAGTTTCCGGTATTATTTGTCGCAGCATCCTGTGCCAAAGGTGAAACCGTTTTAACCGGCGCGGAAGAACTGCGGGTGAAAGAGTCTGACCGGATTCAAGTGATGGCGGACGGTTTGCAAATTTTAGGCATTGATGCGCAGCCAACCAAAGACGGCATGATTATTCAAGGCGGGCAGTTAGGCGGCGGCGAAGTGGTTTCGCACGGTGACCACCGGATTGCAATGTCATTTTCGATTGCTGGATTAAGAGCCAATGCGCCGATTACCATTCATGATTGTGCAAACGTCAACACTTCGTTCCCTGAATTCCGTGATCTGGCTAAACAGCTGGGTCTGCAACTGACATCTGTATGATGACTATTCCAGTTTTAACTATCGATGGCCCCAGCGGCGCAGGCAAAGGCACGGTAAGTCGTGCCGTTGCCAAACAATTAGGCTGGCATTATCTGGACAGTGGCTCTATTTATCGGTCTTTGGCGATTGCTGTTTTACAACAACAAACAGAACTATCCGATGTCGCAGCTGTTGTCAAAGTTGCAGAAGCTATGCAACTGGAATTTGAATGTGGTGATGAATTAATTGTTAAGTTAAATGGCACTGATATTACCGCGCAGTTAGGCACGGAAACCACCGGCAATACTGCATCCATCATTGCGGCTTATCCTGACGTTCGACAAGTCTTATTGCAAAAACAAAAGGACTTTAAAAAACTTCCTGGTCTGGTAGCTGACGGTCGTGATATGGGGACTGTGGTTTTTCCTGACGCAGCCTCTAAGGTGTTTTTAACCGCCAGTGCTGATGAGCGGGCAAAAAGAAGATATAAACAGTTGATTGAAAAAGGAATATCTGCTAACCTTGATCGGATAACCCAAGAGATTGAAGCGCGGGATAAACGCGATCAGGAACGTAAAGCCGCTCCCTTAGTCGCAGCCAAAGACGCGCTGACAATTGATTCTTCTAACTTGAACATTAATCAGGTTATAGAAGCGGTTTTAAGTTTAGTCCGCTGAAGGACTTTTACGGGTGCTTACTTAAATTTAAGCACATTTTTTAACTTTGAGAAATTAAAGGCTTGTTTGAGTTTTGACAAGCTTGGGAAAGAAAACAATGAGCGAAAGCTTTGCTGCGTTATTTGAAGAAAGTTTAGCCAAGACCGAAATGCGTCCTGGTGCTATTTTGATGGGTACTGTTATCGACATCGAAAACGATATGATTATCGTCAGTACAAAATCAAAATCAGAAGGTGTAATCCCAAAATGGCAGTTTTTAAATGCCGATGGCGACCTGGAAGTTGATATCGGTGACGAAATTGAAGTTGCACTGGATTTATTTGAAGATGGATTAGGTTCTACGCTACTTTCGCGCGATAAAGCCAAGAAAAATAAAGCGTGGACCGAACTGGAAAAAGCCTTTGAAACAGGCTCAACCATTATTGGTCGTATCACAGGGAAAGTTCGCGGCGGATTTATCGTGGCAGTCGATGCGTTACGCGCTTTCTTGCCTGGTTCATTGGTTGATGTGCGTCCAATCAGAGACACCTCTTTCCTGGAAAACCGTGATTTAGAATTCAAAGTCATTAAAATTGACCAAAAACGTAACAACGTCGTGTTATCTCGTCGTGCTGTGGTTGAAAAAGAGTACAGTGTTGAACGTGACGAATTAATGAAAACGCTGGAAGACGGCGCAATCGTTACCGGTATCGTTAAAAATCTGACTGATTACGGCGCGTTCATTGATTTGGGTGGCATCGACGGCTTGTTACACATCACTGACATGGCATGGCGCAGAGTACGTCACCCATCTGAGTGCGTAGAAATCGGCCAGGAAATTCAAGTTAAAGTTCTGAAATTTGACAAAGAAAAAACCCGCGTTTCTTTAGGCATGAAACAAATGGGTGAAGATCCATGGCAAAACATTGCCCGTCGTTACCCTGCAGGCACTCGTGTGTTCGGTAAAGTCAACAACTTGACAGACTATGGCTGTTTCGTGGAAATTGAAGAAGGCGTTGAAGGCTTGGTTCACGTTTCAGAAATGGACTGGACAAACAAAAACGTCAATCCTTCTAAAGTCGTACAATTAGGCGATGAAGTTGAAGTGATGGTTCTGGAAATTGACGAAGAACGTCGTCGTATTTCTTTAGGCATGAAACAATGTCGCTCTAATCCTTGGGATGAGTTCGCAGCAACTCATAACAAAGGCGACAAAATCAGCGGCAAAATCAAATCTATCACTGATTTCGGTATCTTCATCGGTCTGGATGGAGGCATTGACGGTTTAGTGCACATGTCAGACATTTCCTGGAATGAAAACGACGAAGAAGCGATTCGTGAATTCAAAAAAGGCGATGAAGTTGAAACTGTGATTTTGGCAGTTGACCCTGAACGCGAACGTATTTCTTTAGGTATTAAACAACTGGAACAAGACCCCTTCCAAAACTATATCGCTGTACACGAAAAAGGCGGTTTAGTGAAAGGAACTGTAAAAGAAGTGGATGCCAAAGGTGCTGTGATTACTTTAGCCGATAACGTTGAAGGTTATTTGCGAGCTTCTGAAATTCAACGTGACCGCGTTGAAGATGCCAGCAAACTCTTGACAGTCGGTCAAGAAATTGAATGTAAATTTGTCGGCGTTGACAAGAAAAGTAAATCTATTTCGCTGTCTATCAAAGCCAAAGACCAGGAAGAAGAATCTAATGCAATTAAAGATTATTCCAAACAAGGTTCAGGCACTCCGACACTCGGTGACATTTTCAAACAAATGGAAAAGTAACAATCACCAGTAGACGTAGACGGCTAAAAAGCTAGTAGCTTTCTGTCGGGTTTTGGCTGGTGTATAAAGATTTATACGCCAGCCTTTCACCTGAAACAGCAGAAAACGTTTTTACATTTAAACTGAAAAGTTGTATAAAAATCAGTATGCAGTTCCTCAAACTGCTGCTGATTTTATTTTTTTCACAGGGTAAAAAGTGACTAAATCAGAATTAATTGAAGTGCTTGCTAAACAGCAGCCTCATTTGGCTCTTAAAGATATTGAACAAATCGTAAAGTGTATTATAGAGCAAATGAGCCAGTCATTAGCCAGCGGTGATAGAATTGAGATTAGAGGTTTTGGCAGTTTTTCATTACATTATCGCCCTCCACGCATGGGCAGAAACCCCAAAACAGGTGGCTCTGTCGCTTTATCATCCAAACATGTTCCTCACTTTAAACCAGGTAAGGAATTGCGCGAACGAGTCGATGAGTCGCGCAAAACATATCCCATCACTGAATAAATAATAATTCAACGCAATAGTCAAAACCGTTTTTTGTTATTGCGTTGTTTTTAAAACATCTAAACTTATTTAAACTATAAGCACCACACCATTCCTAATATCGCGTTTCTTAATATTTATTACAATTCTCTTTGTTTGAGAAAAGCTGGATTCATGCACTAACAGCGATATTAATCTATAATTATTTAGCGTTTAAACCAACTTTATTGCGAGTTTCTTATGGCAGCTGTAATAGAAGAAAAAAAATTGGGAATGCGAGAACTTGTCTCAGCAGGCTTCCTGTTTTTCAGCTTGTTTTTCTTGATTACCTTGCTTTCCTTTTCCCAAGAGGATGGCGGCTGGACTCACAGTGGCATATCAACAATTCCCAAAAACGCTGGCGGCATCATCGGTGCCTGGATTTCTGACCTGGCATTCAGCCTGTTTGGATTTGAGGCTTATCTGTTTCCACTGATTTTTGCATGGCATGGTTATTCGATTTATACGAAAAATGAGCGCAGCGACAGCAGCTTAGCTGTGGCCCTACGCTGGTTGGGGTTGATTATTACCTTTATTGCCGGAACCGTTATTTTTTATCTGCACGTTCCGCGCTTACCCCTTAACTTTATTGATTTTCCAAATGGCAGTGGTGGTATTTTGGGGCAGGAAGCAGGCGATTTGCTGTTGTCAATCTTAACTGAAACAAATACCACGATATTAAGCACCAGCATATTTTTGTTAGGGATTTCATTTTTTACCGGCTTCTCCTGGTTTGCATTAATAGACAATATCGGTAAAACCACGCTTTGGCTACTGATTTCGCTGCCACGCCTGGCTTTTACCGGACAAAGAACTCCGTTAAACAACCCCGAACAAACAACAGACACTGTTAAAAAAAAAAAATCTACTAAACCAAAGATAAATAATTACAAGCAAGCTGCGACAAAAAGCAGCAAAACATCGCCTTCAGTTTTTACAAAGTTACAAAAAACTGATTCTGTCACCTACCCCAAAACCCTTCCCAGCTTATCATTACTAGATAAGCGCACCGTGAACATCAAAAGCTATACCCAATCAGATCTGGAAAAAATGTCTTTTCTGGTTGAAACGGTATTGGCTGACTTTAACGTCAGTGTCAAAGTGGTTGCTGTTTATCCGGGGCCGGTAATTACCCGTTTTGAACTGGAACTTGCCCCCGGGATTAAAGTAAGTCGGATTAGCGGACTTAGCAAAGATTTAGCTCGCGGCTTATCCGTGACCCGCGTCAGGGTTGTGGAAGTGATTCAGGGTAAATCGGTGATTGGACTGGAAATTCCTAACCGTGAACGGGCCATGGTCTCGCTTAGTGAATTATTGACCTCAACCATTTTTGTTGATGCGCAATCGCCTTTAACGTTAGCGTTGGGAAAGGATATTGCCGGCGTTCCGGTAGTCGCTGATTTGGCGAAAATGCCGCATGTGCTGGTGGCGGGAACTACGGGTTCAGGAAAATCAGTGGCAATCAACACCATGATTTTAAGTATGCTGTACAAAGCCACACCAGAGCAGATTCGGATGATTATGATAGATCCGAAGATGCTGGAACTTTCGGTGTATGAGGGAATTCCGCATTTATTAACCCCGGTAGTTACCGACATGAAAGAAGCCAGCAATGCCCTGCGTTGGGCGGTGGCAGAAATGGAACGCCGCTACAAGCTGATGTCCAAACTGGGGGTGAGAAATTTGAATGGCTTTAATCAGCTGGTCAGTGACAGTCTGGCGCAAGGCAAACCCATTTTAGATCCACTGTTTCAAGCTGCCGCCGACTATGACGAACCTGCTGAACTGGAAGTGTTGCCACATATTGTCATCATCATTGACGAACTGGCGGATATGATGATGATTGTCGGAAAAAAGGTTGAAGAACTGATTGCCCGTCTGGCACAAAAAGCCAGAGCTTCCGGTATTCATCTGATTTTAGCCACACAACGTCCGTCGGTAGATGTTTTAACCGGTTTGATTAAAGCCAATATTCCGACCCGGATTTCCTTTCAGGTGTCCTCGCGAATTGACTCGCGTACCATTCTTGACCAAGGCGGAGCCGAAACCTTATTGGGTAATGGCGATATGCTGTTTTTACCTTCAGGAACCAGTATTCCGATTCGGGCACATGGCGCGTTTGTTGATGACCACGAAGTGCACCGGGTAGTGGACTTTTTGAAAAAAACCGCCCCGGTGCATTATTTAACCGATATTCTGCAAGAAACCGTCAGCGATGCCAGCATGGGTTTCGCTTTGCCAGCAGGTAGTGATAGTGAATCGGACCCGCTTTACGATTCGGCGGTAGCTTTTGTGATTCAAAGCCGCAAAGCTTCAATTTCCAGTGTGCAAAGACGCTTTAAAATCGGCTACAACCGGGCGGCGCGGATGATTGAAGATATGGAGACCGCAGGAATTGTCAGCGCCGCTGAGCATAATGGTTCACGCACGGTACTCGCTCCGGCATTGGCAGACGAAGACTGAGGTATTTTTTCTAATGGCCATTTCTAACACTAAAATAAAAACTATGAATAAAAAAATCACCAAAGCCGTTTTTCCCGTTGCCGGTTTAGGCACACGCTTTTTGCCTGCCACTAAAGCCAATCCCAAAGAAATGCTGCCGATTGTTGATAAACCATTGATTCAATACGCTGTCGAAGAAGCTATTGCCGCCGGAATCGATACCATGATTTTTATCACTGGCCGCAACAAGAACTCGATTCAGGATCACTTTGATAAAGCTTATGAACTGGAAAACGAATTAAAAAATAAAGGCAAGATTCAAACTTTAAACTTTCTCAAAAGCCTTATTCCTTCGCACATCTCCTGTGTTTTTATTCGTCAGTCCGAAGCATTGGGTTTAGGTCATGCGGTATTGTGTGCCAAACCGATTGTCGGCGATGAACCTTTTGCAGTGCTGTTGGCTGATGATCTGGTTGAAGACCGTGGCCGCGGCTGTATCAAGCAACTGGTAAATTTGTTTGACGCAGAACAGTCCAGTGTTGTGGCTGTGGAAGATGTGGCTCCAGAAGACACCGACAAATACGGAATTGTCGCAATCGAGAAAAAATCGCATCGGGTCGGCATGGTGCAATCTATTGTGGAAAAACCCCGTCCTGAAAATGCGCCCTCAAATCTGGGGGTGATTGGCCGCTATATCCTAACTCCTACAATTTTTGAACATCTGAGCAGTTTAGGCAAAGGTGCCGGTGGCGAAATCCAGCTGACCGATGCAATTGCGCGATTATTAGCCGATGAACAGGTTTTAACTTACCGCTTTGAAGGGAAACGCTACGATTGCGGTTCCAAGCTGGGATATTTAATGGCCAATGTTGAACACGGTTTGCTGCATGATGAGTTGCGGGATGAATTCCAGGCTTATTTGAAAAAACTGGTTAGCGGATTTAATTAACCATTGCTCATCACAGTATCTGAGGTAATTGCCTTGCCCCAGACTTTTTCTGAACGCTTTGGCAGATTTGCCTGCCATAACCCTTTATAATGCTGCATGTCTGGTGTGCAAAAAACTCTTGCACACCCTGGCACTTGCCTAAAATCATCAGCACAGGTTTTCTTCGATGCTAATAACATCGCGTTTTGGTTTCAACAGGCTTTCCCTGTTAAATTTGCCATTGCTTATGCGCATGAAAAGACGGCAGTTATGGCTGGCTTCAGTGCTTATCTCAATGTTATTGAGTCAAGTCGTTGTTGCCGGCATGGCACTGCTGTTAAAAGGCGAAATTCCCATCGATTATCTGCTGACCGGACTGGTCACCTCCGGCTTTGTCGCTTCTGTTGTGGTGGCGATATTAAGCTTTTTTCTTGAAAAACTCAGCGAAAGCCAACTGCAACTACAGGCTATTATTGCAGCCGAACCTGAATGTTTAAAGCTGTTGGCCGCAAACGGCACGATATTAGAAATAAACCCGGCCGGATTAAAGATGCTGGAAGCAGATTCTCTGGAGCAGGTTGTCGGCCAACATGCTGAAAAACTGGTTCTGCCAGAATATCGGCGGGCCTTTGCCGCCCTGATAAAGCGGGTATTTGCAGGTGAATCAGGTAGCTTGGAATTTGAGATGCAAGGTCTTAAGGGGACGCGGCTGTGGCTCGATACTCATGCCGCCCCCTTGCATGATATACACGGCAATATCATCGCCCTGCTTGCTGTTACCCGCAACATCACCGAGCGCAAACACTCGGAACAGGCATTAAAAAAATACTCTCACGACCTGACTGAGCGCGTTAAAGAACTTCGCTGTCTTTACACGGTTTCAGAACTCGCCAGACAACATGACATCAGCGCCGAGCAGATCATCCGCCACAGTCTTGTGGCCCTTGCGCAAGCTTATATGTATCCAGAAATTACCGCCTGCCGGATTTACTGGTACGGTCAGGATTACAGCACTGACAACTTTAATAAAACCCGGTGGTCACAACAAGCGGCGATTATTGTTCATGGCGAATCGGCAGGATTGATCGAGGTTTGCTACCTGGAGGAAAGGCCGCCAGAATATGAAGGGGTATTTTTAGCCGAAGAACGAAAACTGCTCGATGGCGTTGCCAATGTTTTGGCTGAGTTTTTTGAACGTCAGCAAACCAATGAGCGTTTAAAACAAAGCTCGGCCCGACTCGCCATGCTGATGAATTCGGTAGCCGAAGGCATATACGGTGTGGATATGCAGGGAAACTGCACCTTTATCAATGCCGCCGGATTGCATTTGCTCGGTTATCAGGACAAATCCGAATTGCTAGGCAAGCACATGCACAGTGCTATTCACCATACCTATCCAAATGGCACGCCTTATCCTGCTGCCGAATGCCGCTTGTATGCCACTCTGCATTCAAATGAAAATACTCATGTCACGGACGAAGTATTCTGGCGTAAAGACGGCAGTTCCTTCCCTGTTGATTACTGGTCACGTCCGATTGCACTCAATGATGAACCGGGAGCGGTGGTCACATTTATTGATACGACTGAGCGCAAACAAGCCGAGCAGATGTTGCGTACCAGTGAATCCAAACTGAACTTTCTGCTGGCCCACAGCCCGGTCACAATCTACACCTGCCAATCAACACCGCCGTTCGCCGCGACCTATATCAGCCCGAACATAGAACAAACCTTGGGCTACAAGCCTGAACAGTTTGTCGGTCATAGTGAATTTTGGGCCCAAAACATCCACCCTGAAGATCAGCAGCGGATTTTCGAGGATCTGCAACAACTGTTTGAGCAAGGCGCATTTCAACACGAATACCGTTTTCGTACAGCTGATGGCAGCTATCGCTGGATGCACGATGAATTGCGTCTGGTCCGCAATGAAAGCAGTGAAGCTACTGTGATTGTTGGCTATTGGGTGGACATCACCGAACGCAAGGAAGCTGAAGAAATGTTGCATCTTCATAGCAATATTTTGCAAAACATGGCAGAAGGTGTGTTTCTTGTTCGTGCCAACGACGGCATCATTGTTTTTACCAACCCGCGCTTTGAGCAGATGTTTGGCTATGGAGCAGGGGAACTTCTCGGTAAGCATGTTAGCGTGATTAATGCAGGCGATGACAAAACAGCAAAAGAAACGGCACATACCCTATTTGTGACACTCGAACAGTCAGGAACATGGGTTGGAGAAGTGCATAACCTGAAAAAGGATAAAACAGCTTTTTGGTGTCATGCCAATGTTTCAAATTTTGTTCATCCCCAATTCGGGCTGGTTTGGGTATCAGTTCATGAGGACATTACCCAGCGCAAGGAAGCCGAAACAGCGTTGCGAAACAGTGAGCAGCAACTGCGTGAAAGCCAGCAGTTTTTCCAGTCACTTGCGCAAGTCAGTCCGGTTGGCATTTATCGAACTGATGCAGAAGGAAACTGTATTTTTGTCAATGACAAATGGAGCGTAATTGCCGGTATCAGTGAACAGCAGGCCAAAGGAAAGGGCTGGATTAATGCAATTATGCCTGAAGACCGGGAAAAAGTATTTTCTGAATGGACAGTGGCAGTGAACCGGCAAAAACCTTTTTCGCTGGAATACCGTTTTCAGCGACCCGGCGGCAAAATTATCTGGGTTTACGGCCTTGCCACCGCAATATACGACGATACCAACAAGGTCAGCGGCTATGTAGGAACCATTACCGACATTAGCGAACGTAAAATCAATGAGGAACATATTCATCAACTGGCATTTTATGACCCTTTAACCGGCTTGCCGAACCGGCGCTTGTTGCAGGAACGCCTTAAGCATGGCATCGACGTCAGTCATCGCAGCGGTGATAAAATGGCCGTGTTAATGATGGACCTGGACAAGTTCAAAGCGGTAAATGACAGCCTGGGACACGCTGCTGGCGATGAGTTGCTAAAACAGGTTGCCAAACGCATTACCGGCCGCCTGCGCGAAGTGGACATGGTGGCGCGTTTAGGCGGTGATGAGTTCGTGATTTTGATGGAAAATATTGAGCACCACGAATATGTCGCCCGTGTTGCCGAAGATATTATTCATACCTTAACTCAACCGTTTACCCTGTTTGAAAAACATGTAGTGCAGATTGGCGCAAGTATCGGCATTGCGATTCATCCGCAGCACGGTGACGATGTAGAAGCCTTGATGGATCATGCCGACACCGCGCTGTATCATGCCAAATATCAGGGGCGCGGCTGTTTTGCCTATTTTACCGAGGATTTAACCCATCAGGCTCATAAGCGGATTGCGTTGGAATCAGGGTTACGCAGTGCCATTGCCACACAGCAATTACAGGTTTATTTTCAGCCGCAAGTTGAGATTAACAGCGGCAAACTGATTGCTGCCGAAGCTTTGGTGCGCTGGCATAATCCCGTTTATGGCTGTGTGATGCCGAATGAATTTATTTCTGTGGTTGAAGCCAGCGGTCTGATTATTCCGATTGACGAATGGGTTTTGCGGGAAACCTGCCGTCTGGGGCAAGCATGGCGAAATGCCGGTTTGCCTGAGCTGCGGTTAGCGGTAAATGTTTCTGCGCACCAATTTCGCCGTGGAGATATTAACGCGCTTGTTACCGAAGTGCTGAATGAAACCGGTTTTCCAGCAGAATTTCTGGAACTGGAAATCACCGAAAAGGGCTTGATGGAAAATCAGGAGCAGGCCATCCCGATTCTGAATAATCTGCATCAGCAAGGGGTGCGACTGGCGATTGATGATTTTGGCAGCGGCTATTCATCGCTGGCTTTGCTGAAATGTTTTCCGCTACATCAGCTAAAAATCGACAAAAGCTTTATCGACAACATTCCACTTCTGCCGGAAGATATGGCCATTACCGCAACCATTATTTCGATGGCGCATCATCTGGGCTTTAAAGTCTTGGCGGAGGGAGTGGAGTCAGCAGCGCAACTGACATTTTTGCGCGAACACAGCTGCGACAGCTATCAGGGTTATTTTTGCAGCGAACCGCTACCAGCCAGTGATTTTCAGGCGTTTTTGAGTAGCGGAACAGATTCAGTTACCGGTTAGTTTTTTTGCCTTTGCTATGCCGACACAGGTAAGGCTTTTATAAATTCCTCGATAAGTTTTGCCGACGCGCCATTTTTCTGGGCCTGACTCAGGTCAAACAACAGCTGCTGGATAATTTCGGCGTTATTTTCACCGCACAGTTCCGTGGCTTTTTGTAAATGTTCCTGGGCTTTGCCCAGGTTATTCTGCAAATAAAAAGACGCGGCCAGACTGTAATTAACGTAGCATTTTTTCTGTTCCGAATCCGTTAGGGTAATCATATTTAGCGTGGATTTGAAATACCAGTTTTCGCGGTTTTGCGGTTGCGTAGTGACAGCGGTATCACTCAAGGCTTGCAAAACCTGCTCTTGCAGTTTTTCGGCTTTCGGCAATTGTTGGGTGATTTGAAAAAGTTTGGCCCGCTCAAATTTTGCCAGCAGCGACTTTTCCTCCAGCGTTCCCAATAATTGCAACGCTTCCTGATATTTGCCGTTTTGCGCATACTGGCCAGCCAGATTAATGCTGTAATTGTCTGGCTTGCCGACTGAAAACTTCAGGGCGTTTTCACAGGCTTTCAGCGCTCTGGCAGGATTTTTTAAGTCATAGATTTCGCATAAGCCGGAATAGGCCTCGGCTATGTTAGGATTGATTTCCAAAGCATGTTCATAATGTTTTTCGGCTTCATTCAATTGCCTAAAGGTCAGGAAAAACCTGCCGAATAAAACCTGCACATCCGCATCATTGGGGTGTTGTTTTTCAAACTGACGCAGTTTTTTCTCAATAGCAATTTTGTCTTTGGAGTCAAAAACCCTGGTCTTTTCCAGCCCCCAATCGGCGGTGCCAATATCTAAAAAGTGGTTGAACGGGTGTTGCTTGACGGCTTGCTGGTAGGCGGTTTGCGCTTGCGGATACAGGCCCATGTTCATATAGGTTTGGGCCTCTTCAAGTTGGGCGGCGTATTGGGAAAAGAATTTGTGCCAGCCGATGAGCGAAAATATCAGCAGAATTAAAACCGCGAGTATTTTTTTCCGCTGCTGTTTTATAACCGTGATAATGCGAAGCCAGGCGGGTGGCGTGTCATTTGGGGGCGGTTCAGGATAATTGTATTTGCTGGTAATGTTGATGCCGTTTCCAGCAACATTGCTCTTTTCTACATCATCGCTCATGATTTTTTTCCAGTTTTCACTCGTTCCGTTATTTATTTTTTCCCATGCTCGGCGTCATTAAGTTAAACCGTTCGTGGTGAGGTTGTCAAACCGGCCGTGGTGAGCCTGTCGAACCCTCAATCCTGATTCAACCAAGCTTGAAAAACAGCAGCCACAACCGAAAACCGGTTTTATGCGATAATTCCCCCCCGAAAATAGGACAACTCAGCAAAAAGCCCATCGCAACTATCAAGCCGTAATGACCGCCAAAAAAGACTCCCTCTACGCCAGCCCCGTTGAACAAATCAGCGCCTTTAAATTTGATGAAGCCGTCGTCAACGTCTTCCCCGACATGATTCAACGCTCGGTGCCGGGCTATCAGCTGATTATCTCCGCCATCGGCTTACTCGCCAGCCGTTACACCCACGCCGGCAGTGTATGCTATGACCTCGGCTGCTCACTGGGCGCCGCCAGCCTGTCGATGCGCGAACAAATCACCGCCCCGAACTGCAAAATCATTGCCGTGGACAATTCACAGGCGATGATTGAACAGTTCAAACAGCACTTAACTGCCGATAGCGAGAAAGCCGAAATTGAAATTGTGCAGGCCGATATTCGCGACATTGACATCAAAAACGCTTCAGTGGTGGTCCTGAACTTCACCCTACAATTTATTCCCGTTGCCGATAGACTGGAGTTTTTAACTAAAATTTATCAAGGCTTGCAACCCGGCGGGATTTTGATTTTGTCGGAAAAACTCAAATTCACTGACGAAAAACAACAGCAACTGCAAACCGACATGCACCATATTTTCAAGCAGGCGCAAGGCTACAGCGCCTTGGAAATCAGCCAGAAACGTTCGGCGCTGGAAAATGTGCTGATTCCCGAAACCTTTGCCCAGCATCAGCAACGCCTGCAACAGGCAGGATTCAGCAGCGCGGAAGTCTGGTTTCAGTATTTTAATTTTGCCTCAATGATTGCGCTGAAATGACCGATTACCAACCTTTATACCAAGCTTTGACCGAGATAAAAGCCGGACAATGGGTGGATTTATTGCCGCAACAAATTGCCGCAGGCTTTGATATCAGCAGCCACGGCACTTCGGCAAAATGGCAGAACATTATTGAAAATCTGCAAGTGCCGCCGATTTCGGTGCGCAATCTCAATGCCGATAAAGTGCAGATTGGCTTGACTGCCGATTTAACTGCGGAACAGCAGGCGCAGTTAAAAACTGATTTAATGGCTTTTCATCCCTGGCGCAAAGGCCCTTACGATTTGTTTGGCATTCACATTGACACCGAATGGCGTTCGGACTGGAAATGGGATCGTTTAAAAGACCACATCAGCCCGCTAAAATATCGCACCGTGCTGGATGTCGGTTGCGGCAACGGTTATCACTGCTGGCGGATGTTGGGTGCGGGCGCAAAAAGAGTGATTGGCATTGACCCGACCTTAATCAGCGTGATGCAGTTTCAGCTGATTAAAAAGTTGTATGGCAACGATGCACCGATTGATGTGTTGCCGGTTGGCATTGAACAGTTGCCCTACGGCATGAAAGCCTTTGATACGGTGTTTTCAATGGGGGTGCTTTATCATCGCCGTTCCCCGATAGATCATCTGCTGGAATTGCGTGAAGCCTTGAAACCGGGCGGCGAGCTGGTTTTAGAAACTTTGGTGATTGACGGCGGTTTAGGCGACACATTATTGCCGGAAGACCGCTATGCAAAAATGCGCAATGTCTGGTTTTTGCCCAGTTGTGAGACTTTAATCAGCTGGCTGAAACGCTGCGGTTTTAAAAATATCCGCATCGTCAATGTTTGCAAAACCACCGTGGAAGAACAGCGCACCACCGAATGGATGACGTTTTATTCGTTGCCGAATTTTTTAAATCCCGATAATCCCGATTTAACCTGTGAAGGTTTGCCGGCTCCGATGCGGGCGATTGTGATTGCTGATGTGGAATAATTGGATGGGGTGGCGTTTATTGACCCGCGCAAGAGTCAGGTGGCTATTGTGCAGGCGGTGGGGCGGGCGATAATGCGCAGCTTGAGTCAGAGCAGAGTCGTTATAAGCCACAAGAGATGTGTTGTTAAAACATTGCATTTCCAGTAGCTGTGTAAGGCAAGATAATAGAGTCAATTGAATCTACTGTTTTTTTAGCGCGGTAGGATGGGTAAATGTAAGATGGGTAGAGCGATAGCGAAACCCATCACAGCCTCGCTTCTCACTCCACGCCTCATT
>CAIQWF010000039.1 GCA_903875455.1 uncultured Pseudomonadota bacterium | reverse complement strand
GTCAGGATAATGTTTTGTTCGCCAATATCCTGGGTTTTCACCTGATTAATCTGAAAACGGTCATACAATTTTTTCATGATATCCCCTTTACTGGCAGTTTGAATGTCCGTAGTGCCTTTGATTCCTTCTAGGGCACTTTTTACTTTGCCATGATTCATATAAACAGGGGCTATTCTCAACACCATTACCACTACTGAGCAAATGCCAATTAACAGTAAAACAATGCTCGTCGCTGTCATACCGCGTTGTTTTTTTAATGAGTTATTCATGTTGTTTTCCTGATCTGATGAAAAATAAAGTTCAATTACGATTATTGCAATACTGTACCAATGCGATTAAACACAATGCCGCCTTGATTCAAGTCCCAGCTCATCCAGATAAAAAACGCCTTGCCTACCAAGTTTGCTTCAGGAACCATCCCCCAATAACGGCTATCATTGCTATTATCGCGGTTATCGCCCATTACAAAATAATGACCCGCAGGCACAGTATAAACACCTTCGACAGTACCCTCTGTCTGGTCAATTAAAATGCTATGCTCAACTGGATTAAGATTTTCGGTTAAGTGTTCAATGGCATCAGAGCTGTCTTGTTCTTTCACGCCTTGATATTCACCAAGTGACACTTGATTAATAGCCTGGCCGTTAATGTAAAGTTTCTTTTGATAATAAGCAACTGTATCGCCAGGAACGCCAATCACCCGTTTAATGTAATCAACACTCGGATCTCTTGGAAAACGAAACACTACAATGTCACCGCGTTTAGGCTCGTTCATTTCAATGACTTTGTTATGCAATACCGGCAAACGGATACCATAAGTAAACTTGTTCACCAGAATAAAGTCACCAATCAACAAAGTTGGCATCATTGAGCCTGATGGAATCCTAAATGGCTCGACTAAAAAAGAACGTAGCAGCAAGACAATTAAAACCACCGGAAAAAACGAGCGGGCAGTTTCAATATACCAAGGCTCGTCTTCTTCATTAAACTCCAGATTGGCACGTTTCAAATGCAGAAGGTAGCCTCCCCACATCAGGCCGGTAACAAGGGTTGCAATCACTAAAAAAAAGGAAAAATCAAAATCCATATTTATCTATTTTGTAAGGTTGAAGTTTAAGTCCAAAGAGTTTGATTATTCTTTATTAAGTTGCAACACGGCTAAAAACGCTTCCTGGGGAATTTCAATATTGCCAACCTGCTTCATACGTTTTTTGCCGGCTTTTTGTTTTTCCAATAATTTTTTCTTCCGGGTAATGTCGCCACCATAGCATTTAGCAATCACGTTTTTGCGTAACGCCTTTACGGTGGAGCGGGCAATGACTTTTGCGCCGATGGCGGCCTGAATCGCTACTTCATACATTTGCTTGGGAATTAAGTCTTTCATTTTTTCGACTAAATCACGCCCGCGTGTCTGGCTAAATGCGCGGTGGACAATAATCGACAACGCGTCGACTTTATCACCGTTAATTAACACATCCAGTTTCACCACATCGGCAGGATCAAAACGCAAAAACTCATAGTCAAACGAAGCGTAACCGCGACTGATGGATTTTAAACGGTCAAAAAAATCCAATACGACTTCGCTCATCGGCAATTCGTAGTTTAATGAAACCTGGCTGCCGGTATATTGCATGTCTTTTTGCACACCACGTTTTTCAATGCACAGATTAATCACCCCGCCTAAATAGGCTTGCGGCACTAAAATATTGGCACGAATAATCGGTTCACGAACCTCAACAATCATGCCGGCATCAGGCAGTTTTGAAGGGTTATCCACCATTAAAAGTTCACCGCTGTTTAATTCCACCTCATAAATAACCGTAGGTGCGGTGGTAATTAAATCAATATCGTATTCCCTCTCCAGTCGTTCCTGTACGATTTCCATGTGCAACATGCCTAAAAAGCCGCAGCGAAAACCAAAGCCTAGCGCTTGCGAAGTTTCCGGTTCAAATTGCAAGGCTGCATCATTCAATCGCAATTTGTGCAAAGCTTCGCGCATGTTCTCGTAACCGTCGGCGCTGGTAGGATAGAGCCCTGCAAAAACGCGCGGCTGCACTTTTTCAAAACCTGCCAAAGGTTCTGCACAGGGATTGTCAGCCAAGGTAATGGTATCTCCGACCGGTGCACCAAAAATATCTTTAATCCCGGCAACAATGAATCCTACTTGTCCGGTGCTAAGCTGTTCCTGCTCCAAACGTTTCGGAGTAAAAATCCCTACTTTTTCCGCCAAAAATGATTTGCCGGTCGACATGATGGTGATTTTCTGTTTTCTGCGCAGACTGCCGTTCATAATCCGCACCAGTGAAACCACGCCCAGATAATTGTCAAACCAGGAGTCAATAATCAAAGCTTGCAGGGGGGCATTTTCATCACCTGTTGGACAAGGAATTCCTTCAATCAGCTGTTCTAAAACACCCTCTACCCCCAAGCCGGTTTTCGCACTGATTTTCAGGGCATTGTCGGCAGGAATGCCAATCACATGTTCGATTTCATTGATAACGCGCTCAGGTTCAGCAGACGGTAAATCAATTTTATTTAAAACAGGGATAACTTCTAAGCCTAAATTAATCGCGGTATAGCAGTTGGCCACGCTTTGCGCTTCTACGCCTTGTGCGGCATCAACAATCAGCAACGCCCCTTCACAAGCAGCCAGAGAACGGGAAACTTCATAGGAAAAATCCACATGTCCAGGCGTATCAATAAAGTTTAACTGGTAAGTTTCACCATTTTTCTCGGAGGTATAGTTTAAAGTGACACTTTGGGCTTTAATGGTGATACCGCGTTCTCTTTCCAGATCCATTGAGTCGAGGACTTGCGCTTCCATTTCTCTAGCACTTAAACCACCGCAAATTTGAATAAAGCGGTCGGCAAGGGTTGATTTTCCATGATCGATGTGGGCGATAATGGAAAAGTTTCTAATATGTTTTAAATCCACTGTAGTTTCAATCGGTTGTGTAGGTTAAACGATTATGCACGAATGAACGACCAAAAGCTGTGTTGATCAGGGGCGTTTTTGCATTTTTTGATTCGTATTTTATAAGCCCGCTATTGTATCAGAAATTGCTCTGACTAAGGACACCAGCAAAAATTTCCGCAGAAAATCCATCGCAAGTCTCAGTTTGGCATAAATTTAAGCTTGCGGGTTTGATGCGATAATAAGCAGATTTAAGGCGGATTTCTCCCGCCCAATAACTTGGCTATAGCGAATGCGGAACTGATTGCGCCTTCATGCAGTCCCTCACCTAGATAAGCCCCGGCATGATAAGTGTGATTTTCGCCATTGGTTGCAACCACTTCATGGCGGTAACGGACGGCATCTACCGAATATAAAGGTGTCTGATGGCGCTGCCGATGAATTATTTTCTCCGGGTTAATTTGTTTGCCGAGATTGTAAGCCAGGCTGTAATGCTGATATTGTTCGGGATTAATATCGTACAGCCGGTTAAGATAAGCGTTGTAACCACAATGATTGAGAGTGTCATTCTGAAAAACGTCAAATTCGGAATAATAGGAAACCCCGAAATGTTTGTAAAATGACACATCAGTATGAATCACTGTTTCAATCTGGTTACCTTGCCAGGCTGCAAAGCGGCGCTGCTCATCTTCGTTGGCATCACACAGCAAATTTAACACCTGATCTGGCGTGACAGCAAACACGACTTTATCAAACAACAGCTTATCGCCATTTGCCATTGTGATAATCACTCCATTTTCTGTTCTACAAACCGAATTGATATTGGCTTGACAATGAATGGTGCCTTCAAATTGTTCCAGTATTTTTTCGATATAGGTATAAACACCGCCGACGATTCTATCCCACTGCGTGAATATGCTGGAATGGCGCAGCAGCGGAATGGCGATTTCTGCCGGGAACTTATCAATGCTTTGATAAGGCATGGAGTAGGCATACATCAGCAGCATTTTGAACCAGACCGCATACAGATCCTGGTTTAAAAAATCAGACACCGGCCTGTCGTAGAGTTGCTGTGGCTTTGCCTTAAATGCTGCCAAGGAAAAACGCAAATAGCCGCTTAACATTGGCAATATTTTCCAGATTTCCCTAAGCCGTTCTTTTAGCCCTTCGCAGTGATAGAGTATGCCAGCTCCAGATTTGTAGTAATGTCCGTCAGCAAGAAACAATTCGCTGGAAGTCTGGCCTTGCGCCACATTCACGTTTAAATCACGCATCAACTTGTGGAAGTTGGGAAAATTATCCTGCTGGAATTCAATTACGCCATTGTCCAGCACCAGATTGCGATCCAGATTAACGCCGGTGACATTCTTATTCAAAGTGCGAATATTACCGCCCAGAGTCGGTTGCTTTTCAAAAATAGTGATATCGTGTTGTTTGTTGAGCAAATAGGCTGAGGTCATTCCCGCAGCGCCGGCCCCTATAATCGCTATCTTCATCCTCACTCCTTCAGTTTTTGAATTGCAAGCTGATCGCTTTAATTGCTGTTAATGAACAAATCTGCGCTTAAATGTTCATATAACATGCTGCCGGTTTTAATGGTGCCGGTAAAGCCCGGAAAACCTGAAGAAGCATTGCAAAAATAAAAATGTTCTAGCGAAGTGCGACAATCCAAACGATGCCGGCTTAAATTTTTCGGGGTTAAATTGGAGCCGTAAGAATTGCCCGCCGGACTGCCGCAAAAGCGTTGATTGGTAGTCGGGCTGCCGGTCATTTTGAACACCAGATGCCGGCTGAATTCGGGAATGTAGTCTCTTTCCACTACCGCGATGATGGCGTTAAAAATTTCTTTCTTTTTATTCCGATATTGCGCGGCATCACTGATTTTTAAATCATGAAACCGGTCATAATTCGCCACCGTTAAAAATTCGATGATTTGGTGGCCTTCGGGGCAATCACTGTGATCATCAGTCAGCAAGCTTGGAGTAGTGATAACAAAACTGGGCTTGGAATAATCGCCGCGCAAATACATCTCATCAAAAGCCTGGTTTAAATCCTGCTGTTCGCTATGAAACAGATTCCAGCGGCCGAAACCATAATCCCGCAAATCCAAATCTTTGACCACGCAGTAAGCCATGAAGTTGGACGGTGAATAGTCGTATAGCAGTTTTCGTTGCACTGAGCTGGAAAAGTGCTCAAAGCCTATCATTTCGGCGGCTTTTTTCGGGTCAATATTGCAAATCACATCCTGCCCAAAATATTCAGAACTTTTCCCGCTGTTCAGGTCTTCAGCTGCTACGCCACAAATGGTTTTGCCGTTGCGGATAAACTGGTTGATTTTCTGCTGGTAAAAAATTTCCCCTCCGTTATCCAGAATGGTTTTCACCAGTGAATTAATCACATGCTCAAAATGCTTAGTCGGATAATAGGCGCCGCGACAATAACCGATGAATAACACTGCCCAGCCGAAAAAAGATAAATCTCTGGGGGGCAACATGAAATCAGGCCATTGCAGGGCAAGCAAGGTTTGCGCTGCTAAGGGAAGTTGAAACTGGTCAAAAACCTGTTGTAAGGTAGCGTGGCGATATTTAAACAGATGATAGCTGTCGCCTGGATTTGACAGCAAATATCCGGGACTTAACGAAGACGGCAGTTTATCGAGTGCATCAGCAGTATGTTCAACTTCGGCGATAAACTTGGCGATAGCCTCGGCATGACAGGGGAATAATCCCTGTAACCTCTGGGTCAGCAGCTTCAGATCTCCGGGTATATCCAGCGCGTAACCCGGCATCCGCATGTGATCGTAACCGTTGGGGTCGTAACGTTCAAAAGTGACTTCCTGATGCAGATTTAGCTTTTTCAAAAAGTTATGCACCACCCGCCCTTCGCCGCAATTCCAGACATAATGAAACTGGGCGTTAAATTTATAGCTGGTGCCTTCTGCAAAAGTATGGCCATAACCGCCTGGACAGTCATGGGCTTCCAGAATGGTGACTTTTTTGCCGGCTTTGGCCATTAACGCGCCAAAAGATAAACCGGCCAAACCGCTGCCCAAAATTAAATAATCAGTTTTCATGCCCGCTCAAACTCCTTAATGAAAGATGTTTTTTACGTTTTCCCATCCATAGAGGAAACACTTGAACGCCATGGGTTATCCCGATTATTTTTCTGCTATAAATCTTATTTAGTCGCAGGCACGGCATTAACAGGCTTGGTTATTTTGGGCGCTTCGGTGATGTTTTTATCGTCAGGATTTTGCTCTGCGTCCGGTTTATCTTCAACTTTTTTCCGGGTCGGCTCATCGCTAAACAGGCCGGTTATTATTTCCGACAAGGTTTTTTCCAAGTCTCTTGGCGGAACATCAACAGTTGTTTCTTTTACTGCTTTCACTGCTTGTGAGTCAGGTCTGAAATCACCTTGGATACCGGTTAAGGTGTCTCCCTCAAAATACAGCGAAACTCGCTTCTGCTCTCTGGCACCACCGATTGCCTGTCTGGAATAGAGATAATCCCAGCGTTTTTGATGAAACGCATCCACCAGCATTGGTGAGCCCATAATATAAAGAACCTGACGCTTGGACATGTTGGGACGGAGTTGATCTATCATGTCCTGATCAACCATGTTGCCTTGCTGAATTTCCAGAGTATAAACACCGGGGATATTTTCCAGTACAGTAGAGCAGGCAGTTACTATCAAGCTGAGCAAAGCGAGAAAAAATGGAAAAAACAGTTTGCGCATGAAATGAAAGCGTAAAATTTAAAAGTGCAAATGATACAGGATGTTAAAGAATTCTCCTATAAAACTGTCTGCGTAAAACATCGATAAAGGCTACAATAGTGGCACGAAGATATTCTATTTTAATGAACACGGGCACGTTGTTTTGCAAGAGCGGCTAAGTGTTGTGGTATGGAGATTTGTTTTTGGAAACTCAGGATTTAAGAAGTGCAGGTCTAAAAGTGACCTTGCCGCGAGTCAAAATTTTGGAAATTTTAGAAAACCAGACCAGCGAACGGCATTTAACCGCTGAGAAAGTTTATAAAATTTTACTCAAAGACGGTGAAGATATCGGATTGGCAACCGTATATCGGGTTTTGACCCAGTTTGAGGCTGCCGGATTAGTGACACGCCATCATTTTGAAGGTGGAAACTCGGTCTTTGAACTCGATTCTGGAAAACATCACGACCATATTGTCTGTATGAAATGCGGCAGAGTCGATGAGTTTACCGATGAAACAATTGAAATTCAGCAACGGAAAATTGCCCAATCTTTAGGCTACGAATTAACCGATCACAGCCTACATCTGTACGGCTATTGCAGTAGCTGCAAAAAAAACTAACCCATCAAAACTATGTTTAAACCTCTTATCCTTTATATTGGCCTGCGCTATACGCGGGCAAAACGGCGTACCCAATTCATTTCTTTTATTACTCTGACTTCCGTATTGGGAATCGCTTTGGGCGTTACAGCCCTGATTGCGGTGCTATCGGTGATGAACGGCTTTGAAGCCGAACTGCGGGAGCGAATTTTAGGGATGACTTCGCATAGCACCATTACCGGCAGAACGGGCGAGCTGGAAAATTGGCAGGACTTGGAACAGCGCCTGAAAGGCCAGTCTCACATCCAGGGGCTAGCGCCGTTTGTGGAAGGTGAAGTGATGATTAATGCCGACCGGCGCGTCAGTGGCACAATGCTGCGCGGCATTGACCCCGGATATGAACCGCAGGTTTCGGAAGTCGGCAATAAAATGCGTGACGGCGAATTGAAGGATTTGAGGGCAGGGGAGTACGGAATTATTCTCGGAGCCGAGCTGGCCAATTATTTGGGAGCGATGGTGGGCGACAAAATCACGGTGATTAGTCCGCAGCTTAATGCCACTCCGGCAGGTGTAATGCCGCGCCTGAAACGCTTTACCGTGGTAGGCGTATTTCAGGTCGGGATGTTTGAATATGACCGTAATATGGCATTGATTCATATCGAAGACGCACAAAAATTATTCCGTCTGGGAGATATGGTATCCGGGCTGCGGCTAAAACTGGATGATATATTTAATGCACCGGAGTTAAGTAAACAACTGGCAATTCAGCTTTATGACGAATATCGGGTTAGTGACTGGACTAAAGCCCACGATAACTTTTTCAAAGCGGTAAAAACTGAAAAACGGGTGATGTTCATTATTTTGATGCTGATTGTAGCGGTGGCGGCATTCAATATTGTTTCTACGCTGGTGATGGTAGTTACGGATAAGCGCGGTGATATTGCGATATTAAAAACCCAAGGCTTAACCAACGGATCAGTGATGGGGATTTTTATTGTACTGGGCGCAATTATCGGGGTAATGGGGACATTGCTGGGTACTTTTGGCGGGGTATTATTGGCTTTAAATATTGAAACTATCGTACCTGCAATTGAAAAGTTTTTGGGGGTTACTTTTATGGCCGCCGATGTCTATTACATCAGTGAAGTGCCTTCCAAACTGATCTGGACAGATGTTTATGCGATTGCCGGAATGGCGGCATTGTTATCCTTGCTGGCAACGCTTTATCCGGCCTGGCAAGCCTCTAAAGTGAATCCTGCCGAGGTATTGCGTTATGAGTGATAACAGTATTTTGCAATGTAGAGCTTTGACCAAACGTTTCAATCAGGGCGAAATTGATGTTACGGTGCTAAAAGGGGTAGAGCTGAATATTAACGAAGGTGAGCGGGTGGCTATTATGGGCGCATCCGGTTCGGGCAAAAGTACCTTGCTGCATTTATTGGGCGGCCTGGAAAAGCCCAGTTCCGGCGAAGTGATTCTGGACGGGGTGAGTTTGAATGATATTAACGGTTCAACTTTGGCGAAATTGCGCAATCGTTCGCTGGGGTTTATTTACCAGTTTCATCATTTATTGGGTGAGTTTACTGTATTGGAAAATGTCGCCATGCCGTTATTGATTGCGGGTGAGTCGATAAAATTTGCACAGGAGCAATCGGCAGCCTTATTAACCAGGGTAGGTTTAGGACACCGGATTAAACATAAACCGGGTGAGTTATCCGGTGGAGAACGGCAGCGGGCGGCGGTGGCGCGGGCGTTGATTAACAAGCCCAAGTGTGTGTTAGCGGATGAGCCGACCGGTAATCTGGATAGTAAAACCGCTGAACAAATTTATCAGTTGATGCTGGAGTTAAATCAGGAATTGCAGGTGAGTTTTTTGATTGTCACCCACGACCATGATTTGGCAGCGCGGATGGATAATGTGTTGCACATGGAAGATGGGTTGATTGTGGGCTGAGGAATTGAAATATTATCGGGAATATTTTATTTAGCAAGTAGCCCGTATGGAATGAAATGGAATACGGGACAAACGCAACAATAATGCCGCCTTTGCCCTATTGCGCCGTGTTTTTGAACAGGATTTTTAGGATTTAAAGACACACGATTACCCACAAATCCTAAAAACCAGCGATGATATGTCTTTTTCAATAAATCTATGAGCTGGATACAACAGGAACTGGGGGCCTTGAATTAGGCGACAAACGACGGGTAAAACGTTTAATT
>CAIQWF010000038.1 GCA_903875455.1 uncultured Pseudomonadota bacterium | reverse complement strand
ATTCGCCATTATGCGGTTGGGATTGAAGTCGGGAGGGCGGTTTATGCGCCTTGATGTGAGATGTGGGTAATCGTGTGACCTTGATAGTTATCTTGTAACACTCAAAAAATCAGACTTAACTTTGCCGAAACATAATCCCAACACTAATATCATCGCCGCTGCCTTTTTTTGAGGCTTCTTCCAGCCAGTCCGGCAATTGCTGTCTCACCCACGTCTGCCCTTCGCTTTTCATAAATTCGGCAATATCCAAAACAGTTTGTTCAAAAGCCGCATTGTCAGCATAAGAGTTGCTGTAGCCATCACTGGATAACAGAATAAAACGCGGCGGGTGGTTATCGGTAATTGGTTGAAAACTGCAACGAAAATCCAGCCAGGGTTTGTTGCCGCAAAGTGAAGTAGTTTCATTGCCAAGCAAGCGGCTGTCAGCAGGAATCGGGCGTGTCACGCTGTTATCATCACTAATCGTCACGATGTCGCCGTCACCCAATTGCCAATAGACAATACAGCGCGGCAAAATCAGGGCGGTTAATAAGGTCGATCCAAAATAGCGATATTTGTTTTCGTTGTTTAAATCAGGTTGTTTTAGACAATACTCGTCAATTTTCTCCTGCCAACTGCGCACAATCGCTTTGGGAATATCATCCTCTGCCAAACGCTTGATTTGGCTTAAAGAAAAATCATCCTGATTCTTAAAGCTCTCTTTCAGAACCGTAATCGCGGCTTTGGTGGCGAACTTTGCGCCCCAATCACTGTGAGTGTATTTTTCCCCGCCGTGACCGTCCGCCACCGCCATAATCGCCAACGCATCACCGGCAGCCTGATAATGCCGAATTGCATCCTGATTCGGCTTTCCTTTTAGCACATGCGACGCACCGGTAACACTGGTGCTAATGAGCTGCCAAGCCGTTACCATACATCCGCCACATCCGGGGTATCAGCAACAGTCACGACCGGCAAAGGTGGAATCGGGACATTGCCGGCAACTTCCAGTTTGGCCTGACTGGCCGGAGCGGAGGCGGATTTTAAAACGGCAGTAGAAACCCAGCGAATATAGCGCACTAACTGTTCGGCGTTGTTGGCCTGCAATGGTTTTAAATCAGGGTTGTTGATAAATTTTTCCAGCACATCATGGTCGGCATCTTCACCGATAGCAATGCCGATTCTGACCGCTTTTTTACCCCACGGTAATTCCAGCAACTTCGCTAACGCCTCATCAAAATCATCGGTCGGCTGTCCATCGGAAATCAACACCAACACCGGCGGCAAGGCGCGGTCTGTCATCGGCGGCATTTTCAATTCATTGGCTACCAAAGTAATGGCTTTACCCATATCGGTTAAGCCGTCAGCATCCAAATCTTCCCATTTAAAATCCGCGACTGGCGTTGGCTCTTCAACATGCCATTGGGCATTGTCAGAAAACTTCACCGCGCGGAGTAGCACATTGGCATAAGGATTTTCCTGCGCAATGCTTTGCATGGCTGGAATGGCTTCGCGAATCGCGTGATTTAGCGACTGGATTTTGTCGCCGCCCATTGAGCCGGAACAGTCAGTAATCCAGATAAAATGTAACGGGCGAGTTGCCAGTGCACCGCCGGGGCGTTTTTTTTCAATGATTTTTTCAGTCATGGTAAATTCTTAAGTGGTGGTTAATAAGTGAATACGAGCGGAGTTATTTTTTATTGAAGTCGCCAAAAATGGCTTCTAAGGTCGTGGCTTCAATAAAACGGTCCGCCCATTGTTCTATTTGTGCGGCGTTGGCTTGCGATAAAAGCTGTTGTAACTGCACCGGCAATTCACCAAACCGGCGCATTAACATCCGTTGTAACAAGCTTTGTTCGCCTTTTTCCAAACCCATTTCTAAACCTTCTGTCATTGCTTCCTGATAAAAACGGGTCTGTTTTAAACTCACATCTTCTAAAGCTAACATGATTCTAATCTCCTCACGACTTAAGCGCGGTAGTTTATACACTAAAATAGTTTCAATAAAATCCAGATTTTCAGTACTGATATTGCCGTGCCGTTTCATCCAATCCCGTGCCAACGCCAGAGTTTGCTGTTTGTCGCTGGCAATTAAACTCAGCAAATCGAGGGTAGGCGTTTTTCCTGAAGCCTGTTGATAATCCTCCAGATAAATCCTATGTAATTGCGGCAAATCCATAAACGGGCGAAAACCCAGATTGGCCGGTTTTTCAGTGCGGCGACTCGGATAAATCACCAATGCTTGCCACGTATGATTTGGTTTATATAGCCGCAAATACAAGGTAATTTCACTGAAAAGGCGGTCATAAAAATCGTCGTCGGGCTGAAATTGCACTTCGGCAAAAATCAGCGGTTGTTCTGGATTATCATTCAAAGGTGTAAAAACACCGTCTAAACGAAATGCTGTCTGTTTAATTTCTTCCGAGCCAAACCGATAACTGTCCGCCCGATAATTCAGACCCAGCAATTCTAAAGCCAATTGCGGATGATATTGAAATAAGCGATAAAACAGGCTGTCGGTTTTCATGGTTGTTCCATTGAATTTTAAACCCGAATTTGCCCGTGCGCCTGTCCAAAATTAATACTAATCCCCGCGCTTAAGGTGATACTTTGGCCGGGCGCAATGGCTTTCATGCTGCCATCATCCTGCGTTACCGACCAGGTATCGGGCGACAGGTTTTTCAAACCCCAAATATTGGGATTTTGCGGATGCTGGTTCACTTTCGCCACCACATTGGAAAAATCATAATATTTATTTGGATCAATATGATGGGGGAATAATTCGGTATCATGATTCAACATCACAATCATGGCAATATTATTATGCTGCAACAAAATCCGCGGCGGTACCTGTAAATCACCTTGGCACGACCAGCATTCATTTAACGCCCCTTGATCTTTTAGCAGCTGCGCATCATAAAAATTTTCCGCTCCGCAATGACCGCAATACAGTAGCGAATCGCGCAATTTTACCAACGCCGCCCGCCACTCACTTTCCCGCACCCGTCCGTGTTGCGGGTCACGCAGACCGCTAGTAAAAGCTTTGGTAAACAGTTCCTTGATAAATTGCGGATAAATCGCCCAATAAATATCGGCGTTATCCTGATAACCCGGCACCGGGCGATTGCTGTCATCTTTGGGGTCAAAAATGAAAACCGGCTCACGCCCATAAAGTTTATTCATCGCCGGTAAATCAAAACATTTAATATCAGCTTCTTTTTTCCCTTCCAGCGGATGGTGCAGCATCAGCATATAAAACAGTAGTACGGCCAGTGAGAACAAATCACTTTCCGAGCTGGGCGCGGCGGTTCCCATCACAATTTCAGGCGCCATAAAACGCGGCGTTCCCATTACGCTGGCGGTTTTGGCGTTTTTATTGGTGGTGACGTTGTCGTTGTCGCAAATCAGAATATGGCCGCTGTCGGGGTCGATAAACACATTGCCAAAGGAAATATCCTGATAGCACAGCCCTTTGGCGTGAAGTTGCGAAAAGCTGTCCGCCAGCTCCATCGTTGCGGTAATCAAATCCCGAAAACTCGGTTCCGCGCGGCGGGTAATTAAATCGGCAATACTTTTGTAGTGTGCAGGACGCAGCGGCATGATGTAGCCAAAACCTTTCACGTCGGGCGAATGGGCCAGGCTAATCGGCCATAAAAACCGGTCGTTGGGGGCCTTTTTCTGGATTAATTCGGCTAAAGCCTGTTGCTGTTCAGTGGTGGCTTGCGCGTGAAAATACCATTTCAAGGCTACGTCTGTGCCGCTTAAATCGGCTTTATAGACTTCGCCCTGACCGCCGCCGCCTAAACATTCTTTAACGGTGCAGGTTAGGTTGTTGTTAAGCTGAATAATTTGGTTGGGTTTTAAGAGTTGGTTCATAGTACAAAATGTAAAAGTTAAGTTCCATTCACTTAGGTTTGGTTAATTTGAGAGTTCGTTATGGATAATCAGCGACTTAAATTGTGTATGAATCGGGTTTTTCAAAATCCAAATTGATGCACAATACCCTCATTGGTTTCCCTATTAAGCATGTTGAGTTTGGACACAATATTTATGTGTAACCACAGCTACCATAGCAGCTCTGCCAGAATCAATAGGAATTATAAACCAGATGAATCCCGACCAAAGTCAGAAAAAACACAAACGCCTCTTTTAATAACCGCTCATTGATGCGTTTAGTAATTCGGGGGCCGATTTGCCCGCCGATAATCACTCCGGGTATCGCCCAGCCGATAACGGCCCAGTTAGCATGACTCCCCATCAGAATGTGACTTATCGCCCCGACACAACTCACTGCAAAAGCAATACTAAGACATGTTCCGATCGCGTTACTCATATTCAAGGATAATTTGCTCCGCATCACCGGAATCAGCCATTCACTCATACTGGTACTTAACATGCCGCTGGCAATTGAAGCAGGCACCGTAATCCACGAATGCCGATAAGCATCTTTCATATCTACTTTGGGTTTACCCAAGTCCATATACTTTTGCTCTGAAGAAACGAACAAGAACGCTGTGGTCATCACCATAACCCCCAACACCATTTGCATCGCCGAGGATTTTAAATTTCCGGCCAAAAAAGAACCGCCGATAACACCTGGAATCGCCACCGCCAAAATAAAACCGGCCAATCTGAAATCAACCCGCTGCTGACGCACACAGGTTATCGTGGCAGAGCCCATCCCTGCCGTTTGAATAATCAGGGAAGTTGCTACCGCCACTTCGGGTGATAATTTCAGCACCAGCAGAAAAAACGGCATTAACAACACCCCGCCGCCGATACCAATTGAAGAAACAGCGGTGGAAATGCCAATCGCAACCGGAAAAACAAACCAATATTCATAATCACTCACGTTCAATACCCTCTACTTCATATAAGCGGAAGCATTCGGTAAACTCTTGCAGCATTTCAAAACTCATTTGTAATTGCTCCAGCTCTTCCAGGATTTCCTGGCTATTTTCTTCAGTAATTTCGCCACTTGCCAACAGCTCACGAACTTTTTCCAGACAGGATGTGCCGGTGCTACTCATATTTTGCGATAACACCGTGACTTCCTGTAAATTGCTGGCCATTTCATTAATCACTTTCCCCAGTTGCGCCAGCTCATTGTTGGAGCGGATCTGGATGGTTTTGGTCAAATCGCCTTCAGAAATTTGCTCTGACACATCAATCATATGCTGCAACGGGCCTGTGATATTTTTAATCAGCATCGTCAATACAATAATCGTCACATACATAATGATGGCAATCATTAAAACCGCCTTGTTGCGAAGATCGGCAATCGGCACGAACACCAGTTCTTTAGACATTTTCTGCTGCGCGTATTGCTGGAAATTCGCCAGCAGCGTGTCTTTTAACTGTGGACTTTGCACGTCAAACACAAACTCTATGGTTACCAGTAACGAAGCGCAAACAATCAGCAAAAAATAGATAATCATGGTCCGCTGCAAGTTTTCTTTTCTCATGGGCTTCATTGGTTTTTTATACTCATTATCAGAACTCGCCAAATATTATTGGGGTTATAAAGTAAAAGCAGATCGGAATTATTCTGCCAAGACTAAAAAATCGGGCTATTGTAGAGCATTAGATTATCAGTTAAAACTTAAAGCCTGACTTATCGCATCTTAATCAATTTAAGCCATTGCAAAATACGCCATAAATTTCTCCCCACACAAACCCAGTGCTGCTTTTATGCTACAATAAGGCTGTTTTTTCTACTCTACTATTAATTTTAAAAGGTTGTTATTCGTGGCAAATATCAATACCCGCAAAGCTGTAATGACGCTTTTTTCTTCTCCTACCTGTGCAATGAGCCATTGTGCGCGTTTGGTTTTATTTGAAAAAGGAGTGGTGGCAGACATTGAGTATTATGATCCAAGTCAGCCTCCTGAAGACTTGCTTGAATTTAATCCAACCGGAATGTCTCCGACTTTAATTGAGCGCGATCTGGTGCTTTATGATTCGCGCATCATTATGGAATACCTGGATGAGCGTTTTCCGCATCCGCCGTTGCATCAAATGGATCCGGTTTCCCGCGCCAACGCCCGAATGGTGATTAAACGGATTGACCAGGAATGGTATTTATTATTAGACGAAATTCTGCACTCAGGCGAAAAGAAATCAGCACGGGCAAAAAAAATGTTAAAAGAAAGCCTGATTGCTGCCACCCCGGTATTTGAAGCCCGCGCCTATTTTATGACTGATGAATATTCGCTGATTGATTGCTCACTGTCCCCCCTGTTATGGCGTTTGCCCAGTGTAGGAATCGACTTGCCGTCTTTAGGGAAATCTATTAACAATTACGCACATCGGGTTTTTGCCAGAGAAGCTTTTCAGGAATCTTTAAGCAAAGCCGAAAAAGAAATGGCCAACGTATAATCATGACTCCGCTAAAACCGTATTTAATCCGCTCTATTTATGAGTGGATTGTTGATAACGACCTGACCCCGCATTTGCTGGTTGATGCCACTCATCCCTACGCGCAAGTGCCGGAAGCCTTTATTGATAACGGTCAGATTGTGTTGAATATCCGCCCAGCGGCGGTACAAGCCTTGTCATTGGGCAATGAAGACATTGAATTTAACGCCCGTTTTTCCGGTCGCCCCATGCACATTATCGCCCCGGTTGCAGCTGTTCTGGCCATTTATGCCAAAGAAAACGGCCGTGGCATGTCCTTTGATAAAGAGGAAGATAATGATGATACACCGCCGCCACCGGTTAAAAAGCCCTCTGCCAGACCGCAACTGCGCGTGGTAAAGTAGCAGCCTATTTTTTTTCAGGTGTATAAAGTGTAGATACGTTGCTGCCCGCCTCCTTATGGGCGGAAACAATTTTGGCAACACCGCGCTTTTGCACCTGGTCAATCCGTACGATTTCGTGCATCGGAATAAAAGTTCGAGTTACCCCCTCAAATTCAATTTTCAGTTTTTCCTCACCGGGATCTATCACAATCGCGCTTTTTTCCCCGAAAATAAAATCCTCCACCACCAAAAAGCCGTACATATCCCCCTCATAAACGCTTTTTGCATAAATTTCATAGACTTCATCATGGTTAATAAAAATAACCTTGTAGATCAGTTTTTCAGACATTTTGTGATTCACTTCTGTGTTCAGGATGGGGAAAAGAAAGGCTTGCATCGTCATTTTAACATTGTAAATTGCAGCGACTCGAAAAAATAACCAATCTGCATTACCTGGGATGATATGGCACTGTTTTTTAAAACTTCAATCTTTTCTGCGACAGACGAAAAACTTAAATTTGCAAAACATTTTTCACCAACAAGATAAAAACTATAGACAACAAGATTGTTTTAAATGAAGATTTGTTGAAAAAATACACTACACTTTCATATATCTTTAGTTATACGCAGTTTATACAGTCCGTTTTTAAAACATTACCGAAATAACAGTCAAAATTGAGATCTATCATTTTTGGGTGTTTTTAACCAGATCAAGTTAGCGGAAAATCTTATGGAATCATCAACCGAAACCAAACCAGAAGACAGCACACTTTATGACCCCAATGCGGCATTGGAGTTTTTTAAACTTTATGGAAAATCCGAATCAGCCAAGCAAGATGAGATAATTTTTTCACAAGGACAAAAAGCTAAACGTTTTCTGCTACAACACGATAAGTTATATTTACTGGTGAAAGGAAAAGTAAATATTCAAATAGGCGGGGAAATTGTTGCCAGTGTTAGACCGGGGGAGATTTTTGGTGAACTTACACCACTGATTCTGTCTGCACGCAGTGCGACTGCTATTGCAGATGGGCCTTGCAGGTTAATGTCGCTTAGTGACAAGCAACTCATCTTAGGACTGAAAAAACAGCCGGAGTTCGCGCTAATGCTGATGAATCTCCTGGTTAGATATTTGCGCAAGGCAGTAACGGAAACAAAGAGTTTTTCAACCTTTTCGGAAAGCAAAAATAGCATTAAAAACGCTGTTTTCGATGTCAAAACCCGCCGCAGCCTGATACAAAAACTGGGAGATCAGGCTATCGTCAATGTGCCTAAACAACGGGTTATTTTTCAGGAAGGCGGCTCTGGAATGTTGATGTATGTAGTCCTTGAAGGCTATGTAACATCAAGTATCGCTGACAGGGTTGTAGAACGCAGCGGACCGGGCAGTGTCATTGGCGAAGTGGCGTTGATAGACCAGAAAAAGCGGGTTGCCAAAGTTGTGGCTGAGACCAATTGTTCATTGCTGGCCTTTAACCGGCAAATATTTCTTGATTTGGTAAAATCTCAGCCCAGTTTTGGCATATCCTTGCTTCGGGCTTTAGCTTCCCGTTTGTATTCATGCCGTGCCGGACGCCCTTCAACCGTCTCCAGTTCTTCCAGTTTTTCCGACCAACCTGAAGCCCATTTCACAGGCTTTTGAGCAGTTGCTCCAGTTTGCGCAGAAACAGACAAACTTTCAGATAAACAGGGTTTAAACTTAAAATCCTGTTTATCTCTATTGACGCTTCTGGTTCAGAGCTGAGTTTTTTGTTCTGAGTCAATTTGCTTATGGCTGTTTTTTAATAACACATAATGGGCTGCCGAATATTCCAGAAATTCTTTTTCGCTCTCGGTCAAGGGCCTAGCCTGCTTTGCCGGCGATCCCATATAAAGATAGCCACTGGCCAAAACCTTGCCTGACGGCACTAAAGATCCTGCTCCCAGCATCACATAATCTTCCAAGACCGCATCATCCATAATAATCGCACCGATGCCAATCAAACAATAATTGCCCACTGTACAGGCATGAACCACCGCTCGATGGCCAATGGTCACGCCTTTGCCAATAGTCAGTGGATGATTCTGTGGCGAATATTTTCCGGCATGAGAAACATGCAACACTGCGCCATCCTGAACATTGGTATCTGCGGCAATCCTGATTGCTGCAACATCGCCGCGAATCACTGCTGTCGGCCATACCGAAGCATTATCGCCGATCGTCACATCACCAATGACCACTGCACTATCATCAATATAAACAGCTTCGCCCAGCTGTGGCCAGTTATCTTTAAATTGTCTGATTGCCATGATTTCTCCTGTATCTGTTACTACGATTTTCACCTTAACTAAAAAACGAATCCCTGAAAACAAACCAGCCACAAGGGAAATACCTTCCGCTTGTGGCTGGTTTGGGAACGCGATTGTTGGAAAAATCAGCCCGTGTTTTCTGATTCATCCTCTAGGCTGCCTTCATAAGGCGTGACATATTTGCACTCTTTTTGCGGGCAGACTTTTTCCGTGCCACGCCGTTTGGTGGTTTTCAGAGTCAAAATCGGCCAATGGCATTGCGGACAGCTTTCTTTCAACGGCGCATCCCATAACGCATAGTTGCATTTAGGGTATTCGGCACAGGAATAAAAAATTTTCCCAAACCGTGACTTGCGTTTCAAAATATTGCCTTTTTTGCATTGCGGGCATTCCACGCCGGTGTCAGCGGGCTTTTCCAGCGGCTCAATGTGTTTGCAGGCCGGATAGGCACTACAGCCGATAAACTTGCCATACTTACCGGTTTTAATGACTAACGCCGACTGACAAACTGGACAAGAACGACCTTCCACTACTTCCGGCTCATTGCTGTCAGCACCATCATCGTTTAAATTGCGGGTGTAAGAGCATTCTGGATAGTGAGTGCAACCAATAAAGCGGCCATTTTTCCCCAACCGAATTGACAGCGGATTGCCACAGTCCGGGCATTTTTCATCCAATGCTTCCTGGGTGACATCTTTGCGTTGCACAGTGGTTTCTTTTTCCTGAATCAGACTGTTAAATGGCCTCCAGAAATCGCCCATTAACGGAATCCAGTCTTTTTCTCCACGGGCCACCGCATCCAAATCATCTTCCAAATTGGCGGTGAAGTTGTAATCCACATATTTGGTAAAATGCTCGGTCAAAAACTTGTTTACAATCCGGCCAACATCGGTGGGATAAAAGCGTTTACTGTCGATGGTGACATAATCGCGATTTTGCAAAGTCGAGATAATCGTTGCGTAAGTGGAAGGCCGACCAATGCCATGCTCTTCCAAGGCCTTCACCAGACTGGCTTCGCTGTAACGCGGCGGCGGCTCGGTAAAATGCTGGTCAGCGGTAATTTCAGTGACTGGCACGGCTTGACCAATAAGCATCGGCGGCAGAAAGCTTTCTTTGTCATCACCTTCTTTATTGTCATCCTGACCTTCCAGATAAACCGCCATAAAACCTTGCTCGACGACCACAGAGCCGGTAGCACGGAATACATTTTTATCGCTGCCGCAATTCAGGTCTATCGCCATCATGTCGATGGTGGCATGAATCATCTGGCTGGAAATGGTGCGCTTCCAGATTAAATCATAAAGTTTAAACTGCTCGTCAGTGAGATAACTTTTCACCTCAGCAGGCAAGCGACGTGCGGTAGTCGGGCGAATCCCCTCATGCGCTTCCTGGTCGTTTTTCGACTTGGTTTTATACTGTTGCGGTTTTTTCGGCACATTTTCGGCGCCGTATTTTTCCGCAATCAACTCTCTGATTTCAGTCACCGCTTCCGCCGCCAGATTTACCGAATCAGTACGCATATAAGTAATCAAACCGGCAGTTTCGCCGCCCATTTCAATCCCTTCATACAACTGCTGCGCCACCATCATGGTACGCTTGGTGGTAAAGCCCAGTTTACGCGCGGCTTCCTGTTGCAAGGTTGAAGTAATGAACGGCGGTGACGGATTGCGTTTGCGCTGTTTCTTTTCAATACTGGCAACAACAAGCCTTCCCTCAGCCGCAGCAATCAAGGCTTGTTGCGTTTTTTCAGCCTGCTCCTGATGCGTAATACTAAATTGCGACAGTTTGTGACCGTCAAAATGCGTCAACTTGGCGGAAAAAGCCTGCTCTTCAGCGATTAAACTGGCTTCAATCGTCCAATATTCGCGGGTTTTAAAAGCTTCAATTTCCAAGGCACGCTCAACAATCATCCGCAATGCCGGACTTTGTACCCGTCCTGCAGATAAGCCACGGCGAATTTTTTTCCACAATAAAGGCGACAGATTGAATCCCACCAGATAATCCAACGCCCGCCGCGCTTGCTGGGCATTAATCAAATTCAAAGACAATTCCGCAGGATGAGCAATAGCTTCCGTGACAGCTTTTTTGGTGATTTCATGAAACACCACCCGATGCACCGGTTTATCTTTAATAAGTTTTTTTTCTTTCAGTAATTCCAACAAATGCCAGGAAATGGCCTCTCCTTCTCTGTCAGGGTCGGTTGCCAGATATAAGCTATCCGCTTCTTTTAAAGCTTTGGTAATTTCCTGAACGTGTCTTTGATTGCGGTCTATCAGCTGATATTTCATGGCAAAATCATGCTCAGGGTCAACCGCGCCTTCTTTGGGAATCAAATCCCGCACATGTCCATACGAGGCTAAAACTTTAAAATCTTTGCCCAAATATTTTTCGATGGTTTTTGCTTTTGCAGGCGATTCTACAATAACCAGATTTTTACTCATTGTGTGGTATCAGGATAAGAATTAATGTAAATAAGCAGGAGTCAAATCATAAACAAAGTCTTCCATGCGGGCGAAAGCCACTGCATCATCGGCTTGACTTAATAATACCATCAAGGCTATCCATTTCAGTTCATCCAGGGTAATGCTCTGATCTGCCAAAGCCATCGCCCTGTCAATAACCAGTTCACGATTCGGGGGGGATAAGATGCCGCTGTGCTCCAAAAACAGTAATAAATTACGGCAATCCAAATCTAATTTTCGCTGTTCCTGTTCAGAAAAAATCCGAAAGGTTGCGCTGGTAGTGGTCATAACGCCTTTTTCAGTCAAGGATTCCAGCCAGTCGAAAGCTCTCACCACTTCCAGTTGCTCAAAACCTGCTTCCATCAATTCTGTCCTGATGGCGTCATTGTCGGGCAACCTGTCCATTTCATCTTCCATATAATTCTCAAATAAATAAATGAGAACATCAAAAATTTTTTCTTTCATAGTGTGTTTATTTTGTCCGCAAATAGCCGCCACCGGGAGCTGCGCTAATATAACCATAGAGCTCAAGAATCAGTAACATGGATGAGACGGTTTCAGCCGAATAACCCGATTCACCGACTAAAACGTCCACCGATGTCGGACTGAACATAACAAGATTCAATAGTTTTTGCTGCGCCAGGTCAAGTTCTGTTTGATTATTTTCTAAAGGCTTCAGACTATATAGTTGATTGTATTGAGGTAATTGCGAAAGAATATCTTCGACGGTTTCGACGAGAGCCGCCCCTTCTTTGATAAGGGCGTTGCAGCCCCGCGCCAGCGGGTTATGAATGGAGCCGGGAATGGCAAAAACTTCGCGGTTTTGTTCCAAAGCCATCCGTGCAGTAATCAGCGAGCCGCTTTCTCTTGCAGCTTCCACTACCAGTAAGCCCAAACTTAAGCCGCTGATAATCCGGTTGCGGCGCGGAAAATTACTGGCTTTCGCTACCGTGCCGGGGGGAAATTCTGAAATCATCACCCCATGAGTAACAATTTCGGTCGCCAGTGCTTTGTGGGCAGCGGGATAAATTCTGTCCAACCCTGTTCCTGACACTGCAATAGTTTGCCCTGTGGCTTTTAGCGCCCCTTCATGACTCGCGGCATCAATGCCCAAGGCCAAACCGCTGGTAATGACAAAACCTTCACAAGCCAGATTATGGGCGAAGTCAAAGGCGGTTTGTCGCCCGGAAATGGAAGGATTGCGACTGCCGACAATCGCAATTTGCGGACGGGATAACAGCTGCTTGTTGCCGCGCACGAACAGCAACGGCGGCGGGTCGTAGGTTTCTTTGAGTTGAGGGGGATAAAGCGGATCTAATAAGCTGACAACATCATTATTCGGCTGTGCCAGCCAGTTTAAATCCGACTCAATCAAACCCCAGTCAAAGGTTTTAATTGCGCTGACAATATTGGCCTTCAAGCCCAAAGCTGTTAATCCCTGCTCAGACTCGCTAAAAATTTCCTCAGGACAATGCTGGTCGAGAATTTTTAAAAAGGTGCGGCAGCCCAGACCGGGTACCCGCAACAATGCCAGCCAATATTTTAAGGTGTGATTATTGATTGTCTTAATCTTGCTCAGGAGTTCTGACTTTATCCAACACATGGATGGCTTGAGTCGCCTCCATCACCAAAGCATAGCTAACCCGCTTGAAAGGCCTGAAAATCATTAAGGTTCCGGCTTTTTCGTTAGGCAATTTAACCAGCACGACTTCATCTTTGGATTTAAAGCGGTCAGTGACAATTTTTCCTTTCTGGTAAATGCTTAACAAATCACCGACTTTAACGCCATCCTGCAAGCCTTTGTCCACCACCACAATATTATTGCGGCCAATTTGTGTCACCCCATTCAAAACGCTGATGATGTTGCCGCGAATATCTGTTTCGGGAGGCTTAGGGAAAAAGTTTAACGGACTGGTTTTGTCAGAGTCGGGCATTAATCTGTCGCCCAGGCGAATTTCCTGCTCTGATTTATTAATCAATAATGTTGCAGGATCTCCCTCTTTTTCCAGACTGGCATCAGCGATATGTAAGGCCTCGAAGCCCAAAAACTCCCCTGTTTCCGGGCTGATATAAGCCTGACCTTTACGATAGACGGTATAGTCTAAAGTTTGAGCGTTAAAAATTGAACGCACATAAACTGTGTCTCCGGCACCAACAACCAAATGCTCACCTTTAAAATCGACAACATAAGGGGAAATATCCAGTTCATCGGTATCGAGCACTTTAGGCGAACTTAAAAACTGCGCGATAGCATCAGTTGGGATGGTTTTTATTTCTTCCGCTAATGCTTCTTTTCTAATGCTAGGATGAAGCTTTACTTCTCTTCCTCTGCTGGACAAGCGCAGACTCGGCTTGCCATTTTTCATTGAAAAAACCAGAGTATCGCCTGGATAAATCAGGTCTGGATTTTTAATTTGTGGATTCCCATGCCATAACTTTGGCCATTTCCACGGGCTTTTTAAAAATTTCGCAGAAATATCCCATAAGGTGTCATTCTGGACAACAGTATATTGTTCGGGATGCTGAGGATTAATTTCCAGCTCATCAGCCCAAGTGGTGTTGATGCTAAATGCTAGTGCGGCGACAAGTCCTGCAATGTTACGAAAAGCCATGTTTTTAACCCTCAGGGTCTTTTGTGTCGATATAAATGAATAAAGTTTAGATGAATTCAGAGAGTTTTCAACATAATCCCGGTAGCTAAACTGGATTTATGCCAGTTTTAATCTTTTTCCGGTCTAAGTATTGCAAAAAATAGCCTGCATCAGAGCTATCAGTTCGACTGGCTTTGTTAATCGATGTCTATGCAACCTTTTTTCTTTATCAGTTGACAATCGTCAGACATTACCTAACAATCTGTAATGTTTTCTAACTTTAAAAATCAAGGTCTAAAATAATGAAGAAATTATTACTGGTCATCGCACTTTTTTCAGCTAACGCTTTCGCTACGCCTGTGAATATCAATACTGCCGATGCAAAAACCATTGCCGCCTCTCTTGCAGGTGTAGGAATCAAAAAAGCAGAGGCGATTGTTGCTGATAGAACCAAAAATGGCGCTTTTAAAAGTGTTGATGATTTAAAACGTGTTTCGGGTATTGGTGACAAAACTGTCGCCACCAATAAAGCCGATATTTTACTGGCGGATCCTGCGGCAAAATCAGCTCCTGCTGCTCCAGCGACTCCTGCCGCACCAGCAGCTAAAGCAGCTCCTGCTACGCCAGCAACTCCTGCCGCGCCCGCTGCTAAAAAATAACTTTCAGCTCTCAAACAGCGTTTCCCTTCGAGTACAAGCTTAGTCTTGTACTCTTTAAAATCGCTGAGTCATACGCCTTTTATTCAGCAAGCTTAAATTGACCGTTTAAATGCACACGATTACCCACAAATCCTAAAAACCAGCGATGATATGTCTTTTTCAATAAATCTATGAGCTGGATACAACAGGAACTGGGGGCCTTGAATTAGGCGACAAACGACGGGTAAAACGTTTAATTT
>CAIQWF010000037.1 GCA_903875455.1 uncultured Pseudomonadota bacterium | reverse complement strand
GCCGCCCTTTGCACATAACCATGTTTCACCGGATTAAAATGAATGTAATCAATGTGCTGGTTCAAATCATTTTCATCACGAATCAAATGCTCCCAAAATCGCCGCTGCCACAAACCGCGCTCGTGCCTGCGCTGCCGACTGTTAGAAATCCGCTCGCCTTTTTCTATTTCTCTGGAAAACGCTGACTTAATCTGTCGCCATCGCAGACTAAAATCATTGTCACCTTCCGGCAATGTCCATATCGTGTGCAAATGCTCCGGCAACACCACCGCCGCTTCAATCACAAACGGATGCGCATTCTTGACAGTGCGAAATGCTTCCCGCAAAGTATCAATATGTTCCGTCAGCAATTTTTGCTTACGTTCGGCTAAATTAACGGTGAAAAAATAAGTTCCGCCATCTCTGCGATAGCGACGATAATCAGTCATTTGATTTTGCAAATTTGTAAGCGTTGTAAAATGTGAGTATTTTATCAATCTAAACAACTTGCCCTTGTGCGGCGCATCTTCACCCGCGCAACCGATTTACTTTTAAGCTTTCCACCGCGATTTTCACTTAACGGAGAAAAAACATGACCACCATTACCATAGATGACCAATTAATTAACGAAGTCATTTCCGTTAGCCATTACCAAAATGCCCAAGAAGCCGTTGTTAAAATATTAGCCGACTATTTGCGGCAACAAAAAACACGCCCTAACATTGCTGAATTACTGGCAATGCCGAATGCTGCTGAAATTGATTTTAACCCGCCGCGCTTAACAATGGCTTTTCATCCGGCTGATTTATCATGACATTATTGCTAGACACCAACGTTGTTTCTGAACTGCGAAAAGCCAAGTCCGGCAAAATAAACCCAAATGTTAAAACGTGGGCGGAAAGCGTATCGCCAACTGAATTATATTTATCAGCGATTACTATTCTCGAATTGGAAATGGGAATAGGTCTAATCGAACGGCGCGACACCATACAAGCGGCATTGCTACGGACTTGGCTTAATCACCACGTTTTGCCTGCTTTCGAGGGTCGCATTCTTGCGGTTGATACCGATGTGGCTCTGTGTTGTGGCAAACTGCATGTTCCCGATCCGCTTGCAGAACGTGACGCATTAATCGCAGCCACCGCATTAGTCCATAAAATGACGGTTGTGACCCGCAATGTGGATGATTTTAAGCCGATGGGAGTGCAAATAATCAATCCTTGGGAATAAAAAATCGGCGCATTTTCACCCGCGCAACCGCTTTAATTTTAAGCGCGGTAGGATGGGTAAATTGTAGGATGGGTAGAGCGATAGCGAAACCAATCACAGCGTCGCTTCTCCCTCCACGCTTCATTGAAAAGAACCGTTGTTGATGGGTTTCGCTATCGCTCTACCCATCCTACGAATGAGTTTATGAATGTAGAAGTTTGCAAGTTTCAATCTAAATCCAAATTGCAAACTTCAATACTTGCGCCCCAATCCGCTGGCAAAATCCCCAACCGCACATACCGATGAAAAGACGAAAACGGCCAATCCGCCGCACTTTGCACATAACCATGTTTCACCGGATTAAAATGAATGTAATCAATGTGCTGGTTCAAATCATTTTCATCACGAATCAAATGCTCCCAAAATCGCCGCTGCCACAAACCGCGCTCGTGCCTGCGCTGCCGACTTTTAGAAATCCGCTCACCTTTTTCTATTTCTCTGGAAAACGCTGACTTAATCTGTCGCCATCGCAGACTAAAATCATCGTCACCCTCTGGCAATGTCCATATCGTATGCAAATGCTCCGGCAACACCACCGCCGCTTCAATCACAATCGGATGCGCATTCTTGACAGTGCGAAATGCTTCCCGCAAAGTATCAATATGCTCCGTTAGCAATTTTTGCTTACGTTCGGCTAAATTAACAGTGAAAAAATAAGTTCCACCCTTTCTGCGATAGCGACGATAATCAGTCATTTGATTTTGAAAATTTGTAAGCGTTGTAAAATGTGAGTATTTTATCAATCTAAACAACTTGCCCTTGTGCGGCGCATCTTCACCCGCGCAACCGCTTTACTTTTAAGTTTTCCACCGCGCTGTTCACTTAACGGAGAAAAAACATGACCGAAGAAATAGAATTAAGACTTCTAAAGGAAATTGAAGAATTAAAACAAGAAATACGAACTATAAAAGGTGAAAACCAAGAAACAAAACCCACCTACCAATATAGCAAAATTCGTGATAGCGACTTGGAAAGCCTGGTTAATATTGAAAGAAATCTGGATAAATCTATTTTTAAACAATGGTTTGAACATAATATTATTATAGATAATAACACTGAATCCCACACGATTACCCACAAATCCTAAAAACCAGCGATGATATGTCTTTTTCAATAAATCTATGAGCTGGATACAACAGGAACTGGGGGCCTTGAATTAGGCGACAAACGACGGGTAAAACGTTTAATTT
>CAIQWF010000036.1 GCA_903875455.1 uncultured Pseudomonadota bacterium | reverse complement strand
TTTGATGCTGCAGAACCTGCCGCCGCAACCAGCGTAGAACCTGAAAGTGAATTTGATTTATCCTCGTTCGATACTAACATCGAAGCGCTTGGCAACGAGAGCGAAAAAGCCGAAGCTGATTTTGATTTATCTTCATTTGATGCTGCAGAACCTGCCGCCGCAACCAGCGTAGAACCTGAAAGTGAATTTGATTTATCCTCGTTCGATACTAACATCGAAGCGCTTGGCAACGAGAGCGAAAAAGCCGAAGCTGATTTTGACCTCTCCTCATTTGAGGCGGTTAAGCCAGCTGCAACTACTGCGGAAGCTGAAGTTGAGTTTGATTTGTCAGACTTTGATAGCAATGACTTTGATTTGTCATCAACTAGCAAAACTGCGAATGCTGCTGACTTGAACCTTGGCGATGAGGAAATAGAATTTGATTTGTCTTTGTTTGATGAAAAAGAAAATCTTAGTGATAATAATTTGAGTGATACGTTTAATTTTAACGAAGATAATGCCAATGGAAACTCGTCTAAAGAGGATGATTTTGCTGATTTAGACAATATGAATGTATTGGAAACAAAAATTGATTTAGCCAAAGCCTATATTGATATGGGGGATTTGGACGCAGCAAAAGCGATTGCTGAAAAAGTTCTTGCCGAAGGCAATGATGAGCAGAAATCCGTCGCACAGGAAATTTTAAATAGCTTGCACTAATCAATCACGGATAATTTACTCTGAGTTTTTTGCAAAAAATTTAATCTTGCAATATTTCATATACGGATACCTAATGAACAATTACCCTGAAAAAACCTGTAGCATCGAAAAATTGGTCACTCATGCCAAGTTAGTTGAAGCAACCTTAGCGGGACGAAAAACCCAGCAACGCCGCAATGGTGTTTATGCTTATCCTGGCGAAAGTTTTGAACTGGAGGGTGTGAAGTTTAATATCACCGCTTTGGAACAACAGCGTTTAGGCGATATGACTGACAGTGACGCTCAGGCAGAAGGTTATCCTAATCTTGCCATGTACAAAGATTTGATTTTAAGAATGCACGCAGGCATGGCGTGGAATCAAGATGATTTAGTCTGGGTGCACACTTTTAGCAAAGCCGAAGTTTAATTCTCATAAAACCGCTAAAAACCTCGAAAGTTTTTAAAAACTCCGAGGTTTTTATTTTTTTAAAGCAAGCGTATACTGCTTTTATCAAGATCAATCAGTTTTTGTTTAAACAACGAACCAATCGCCTGTTTAAAAACCTTCTTGCTGACGCCAAACATTTGATAAATCTGTTCCGGTGGGCTTTTATCGCTTAATGCCAGATACCCCTCATTTTCCCGTAGTTTGCGCAAAATTTTATCCGTCAATTCTTCAACTTTGCCATAACCCGGCTGCTGCAAAATCAAATCAATTTTTTTATCAGGGCGAATTTGCTTGATATAAGCAGTTACTTTTTGACCTTTTTTCAAAGGTTGGAATATTTCGTTTTCATATAACACCCCCCAATGGCTGTTATTTACAATCGCTTTAAAGCCTAAATCAGTTTTTTCAGCAATAATCGCCGAAACTTTTTCGCCTTCCTTAAAATAATAAGACTCTTCAATAATCAAGTTTTCAAATTTCATGGTGGCGGCAATACGGTTTTCGTCATCCAGAAAAACTTTCACCAGATAATATTTACCGGGAACCATTTCGTAACGCTGTTCGCTAAAAGGCACCAATAAATCTTTCGGCAAGCCCCAGGCTAAAAATCCTCCGGCATGGCTGACAGAAACCGCTTTGAGCCAGGCAATGTCATCAACTTCTGCGAGCGGCTTTGTGAAGGTGGCAGTCAGCTGTCCTTTTACGCCGCTATAAACAAAAACATTGAAACTCTCGCCGATTTTGCAGTTTTCAGGAACTTCTGATGCAGGTAATAAAATATCCCCGAATTCGCCGCCATCCAGATATACATCAAGATCGCGTTTGCTGACGGTGAGTTGATTAAATTTGCCGATTTCTATCATGGTTGGATTAGGTGTTTGAAGGGTAAATTAACAAATTGAAACCTAGGCACAATGCTTTGGTTAGAGGTGAAATTAGGATTAAACATAGCGTTAAACCCAACTTGGGGTTTAGTGTGCCTGGGTATGCTTATTTGCCAAGTTGTGCGCAAATAAATGCTCTGACTTCTGCAACAAATTCTTTTAGGCTGCCCTGATAATACCAAATTAGCCCACACATACCATATAACGACAAAGAGGCTGGAAAATTTGCTTCCCGCATCAGTTCAAGAGCTTGAGGGTCTTTAAAGTGCCAATATATCCAGTAACAGCCGTCTACTGTAAACCATGTGAAAAACAGCATCAAAGGGATTTTTTTCCACTGTTTTTCTAAAATTACCCGCATACTCCAGGGCGCAGTCAGATATGCGAACCCAGCCATGATAAAACTTATGGCCACATCCCAATCTGGAGCCTGATAATAAAAAGCCCCCACAATTAACAACGCAACCCCTGCTGATAAGGTAACTAACTTCCAGGGACGCTTGTATTCAATTAATAGGGTATCGATAGTGGCATTTACTTTGATCATGATTATCTATTCCCGTAGAGCGGAATGCTAAATCTCATTGGGCAACTATCTTTATTTAAACTCAAGCACCTACTCAACATCATTGCCGTTTGATTCAATTGCTTCTGCCGGCTCAGGCACTTCGGCTTCCAACAACTCCGAGATAAGTTCCATGTGAGATGCCAACTGCGGTATTGCAGGAATTTTCCAGCTTTTTCCGGCAATACGGGCAAGTAAATTATGCAACCAAATCCGGTTAGACTTTGCCCGGTGAATAATAAATTCGTGCGATTCTCCCTCGCTAACAATAGCAAAATCCTCCAGCCAAACTTCGATGGTTTCTGATTCTCCAAGAAGCTGAACCTGAACATATAACTCTCGTGTTTCAAGGTCAAAATTGAAGTCTGTTAATTCTGCAATATCTTTAAGTATGAAATTTGCTACCCAGACAATCATTTTGTTGGGGGTCAATTTTATGGCTGTTTTTATTAAACTGGCTTTAAAACTCATTTTCTTAGTCTTTATCAGTTGTTGTAGTGAAGTGATTATTATAGCGATGTTATCCCCGATAGCGAGATAATCTAACCGGATTTACTTGGACTTATCCAGGCATCCTGCACGTGATTGGAAAACCTGAGTGAAGCTGACAAGTAAACCAAGAGCGCCAGTTTAACCCCTGAATACTCCAGTCATTACCTATTCAGCTAGCAATATTTTGATAAACTCATCGGCGGCGATAAATGACATCGACAATGAATGAATGGCGATGGACTCATTAAGATTAGTAGCAAGATTTTGATCATACATTCTGACAACAACCCGCAAATCCGGTCGTGCTATTTTGGCATTCAGACAAACCTCCAAATTCACCAAATCATCATGGGTTGCACAGATGATCGCCTTGCAACGTCCTAAGCCGGCTCTATATAAATTAGCTTCATCTTCCGCATTGCCAACCAGATGAGGTACGCCTAAATCAACGATTTGTTGACTATATTTGCCGTCCAGAGTTTTATCCAATACCACCGTTTTCTCTTTCATCACCGTTAGTTGTTTTACGATATTAAAACCAACGGAGCCGCCCCCTACTACAATAATATGGCCATGACCTTTATAGCGCGATATGCCTATGGATAATTCTTTTCGTTTTCTGATAATGCTATCCGAAACCAGCGCAAATATAATCGCGGTGCCGGTGATGCTTAACAGCATAATAAAACTGCCGACCAGCTTTGAGACATCGGAATGGTCTTTTAGTGAGTAGTCGCCAAATCCAACTGTCGCCATCATCGTTACCGTAAAATAGAATGAATCTATCCATGCCAGACCATCGTAAAAATGAAAAAACAGCGTTGATGTGCTCATGATAGCGCAGATAAATAAAATGGCTTTTTTAATCAACGCATCAACCTTGATTATCATTCTTGCCCACTTAAACTTCTTTACCTTTTTATAGTCAAGATCATCTAAAGTGGCTTTGATAAACTTTAAGGCCGATTTTTTGGCGGGATTTATATAATGAAAATTGGGCAGACATAAGGCTATTTTGTCGCCTAGCGATTCCTGAGCCAATGTCGTATAGATTGCAATGTCGTTATGAAGTTTGTTTAGTGCAAGGCAGACTTTAATATTCGCACTATCTTCATCAAAGGTAACAAAATAACACTTTCCATCAAGCACAACCGCATCGTCCAAACTATCAACCTGATGATAGATATTGTTTATTTCCCGCTCCGGGCATTTTTTGCTGTCAATCAGCAAGGCGGGAAAATCTAAGGCGTGTAACTTTTTAATCAGGTTAATTCCGGTACGAGTCGCACCAATCACAATATATCTGTTTTGTGTATCCATATTGGTTAAAACTCAAACAAAAATAGTTGATTAAGGGCAATAACATCCGCAGGTTATGAGCTGGGCCTCGATTAAGGCTCATTTGGAATATTTGACGATTTTAACTTTAGCCTCTGATTCTATACTGGCAAAAGCCGCCTGCATAATCCCCAAAGACCAGTCTTTTCCACGGTTGCCTGAGCCTGAACCAATTAAAGGAAATGCCACACTTTTATAGCCTTGCGCATTCACTATCTGCATGGTGTTAATAACCGACTGTTTAACCGAATATTCAGTGGCAAACCAAAACATATTAATACCTGCCACATGAATGATGGCTTTATAGGGCAATTTACCCGCAGAAGTCACACGCGCTTCGCCAAGCGGTATCGGCCCTAATCGCCCCACTTCAATGAAAGGCTGAAAACCGCCGCGTTTTTTAATCGCGCCTGAAACGCCTTGTGGAAGTAGCAGCCACCAGGGAATAATATTTCTGTTCCAGCTATTAACGATGACTTCAACATCTTGATTTAAAAGATCACCGGTGATTATTTCAACATTCATTGTCAGCCTAATCCTAATCTGGTTAAAAAGACTGGAAAAATCTAAACTCTACACTGATTCTATTTTTAGTCATAGCTGGATTAATATAGGTTTTATGTAGTGCAATACTTCGGACAGTTTTAACAAGACACAGCCCCGAAGTTACAAAGTGCCTCATAAGATGAAGACGATTTAATCAAACTCAGATCCAAGGCAAAGTTGCAAAAAATGCGTTCAATCAATAACGCATTGAAAAATTTAAGT